>CAXTOE010000117.1:0-7806 GCA_964245685.1 uncultured Acetobacteraceae bacterium
TCTAATAGAAATCCTGCGCCGAAGATGTAACGGGGCTCAAACCACGTACCGAAGCTGTGGGTTCAGTTTACAGCCGTCAGTCTCTTATCGGTGGGGATGGCGCGGTGGACGGTATGTCCATTGGGTTGCTCTACGGATGGGCGACTGACGGCATGGCAACTGAGCAGTAGCGGAGCGTTCCGTAGGCCTGCGAAGGTATACCCGTGAGGGGTGCTGGAGGTATCGGAAGTGCGAATGCTGACATGAGTAGCGACAAACAGAGTGAGAAACTCTGTCGCCGAAAGTCCAAGGGTTCCTGCGCAAGGTTAATCCGCGCAGGGTGAGCCGGCCCCTAAGGCGAGGGCGAGAGCCGTAGTCGATGGGAATGGGGTGAATATTCCCCAGCCTGCCAGAAGTGACGAATGCAAGATGTTGTCGGGTCTTATCGGATTGATCCGGCTTTTTGCGCATTCCGGGAAACAGCTCTGGCATATAGACCGTACCCGAAACCGACACAGGTGGACTGGTAGAGCATACCAAGGCGCTTGAGAGAACGATGCTGAAGGAACTAGGCAAATTGCTCGCGTAACTTCGGGATAAGCGAGACCTCAGCGTGGGCAACCATGTTGGGGTGGCACAGAGCAGGGGGTAGCGACTGTTTAGTAAAAACACAGGGCTGTGCGAAGTCGTGAGACGACGTATACGGCCTGACGCCTGCCCGGTGCCGGAAGGTTAAGAGGAGATGTGCAAGCATTGAATCGAAGCCCCGGTAAACGGCGGCCGTAACTATAACGGTCCTAAGGTAGCGAAATTCCTTGTCGGGTAAGTTCCGACCTGCACGAATGGCGTAACGACTTCCCCACTGTCTCCAGCATCGGCTCAGCGAAATTGAATTCCCCGTGAAGATGCGGGGTACCCGCGGTCAGACGGAAAGACCCTATGAACCTTTACTGCAGCTTTGCAGTGGCATCAGGAAAATGCTGTGTAGGATAGGTGGGAGGCATCGAAGCCGGGGCGCCAGCTCAGGTGGAGCCATCCTTGAAATACCACCCTGAATTTTTCTGATGTCTAACCGCGTCCGGTCAGCCCGGACCGGGACCCTGCATGGTGGGCAGTTTGACTGGGGCGGTCGCCTCCCAAAGTGTAACGGAGGCGCGCGATGGTGGGCTCAGGCCGGTCGGACATCGGCTGCTGAGTGCAATGGCATAAGCCCGCCTGACTGCGAGAGCGACAGCTCGAGCAGAGACGAAAGTCGGCCATAGTGATCCGGTGGTCCCGCGTGGAAGGGCCATCGCTCAACGGATAAAAGGTACTCTAGGGATAACAGGCTGATCTCCCCCAAGAGTCCACATCGACGGGGAGGTTTGGCACCTCGATGTCGGCTCATCACATCCTGGGGCTGGAGCAGGTCCCAAGGGTTCGGCTGTTCGCCGATTAAAGTGGTACGTGAGCTGGGTTTAGAACGTCGTGAGACAGTTCGGTCCCTATCTGCCGTGGGTGTTGGAGACTTGAGAGGAGCTGTCCCTAGTACGAGAGGACCGGGATGGACGCACCTCTGGTGCACCGGTTGTCGCGCCAGCGGCACCGCCGGGTAGCTACGTGCGGACAAGATAATCGCTGAAAGCATCTAAGCGAGAAACTTACCTCAAAACTAGGTCTCCCCAAGGGCCGTGATAGACCATCACGTCGATAGGCCAGATGTATACATGCAGCAATGCATTCAGCTAACTGGTCCTAATCGCCCAATAGGCTCAAACACCCCACACACGCACAGCAGTCACCCACACACCCTCACCGCTCTCACACACGCACCAACCCACCACACGCCCAAGCAACACCGGCATATACCGGTTGGCTCGGACGACCTGGTGGCCATGGCGGGGCGTGAACCACCCGATCCCATCCCGAACTCGGCCGTGAAAAACCCCAGCGCCCATGATACTGCACCTCAAGGTGCGGGAAAGTCGGTCGCCGCCAGGTCTTCCAAACCAACCCACACACACACCACACACACCACACCATCACCCACGCGGGGTGGAGCAGCCCGGTAGCTCGTCAGGCTCATAACCTGAAGGTCACAGGTTCAAATCCTGTCCCCGCAACCAAACAGCGCGCCGCAAGCTGAGCCTCAGAAGTCTCTTGCCAGCAGATCCTTGAGCTTGACGTTTTCCTCCTCGAGCGACCGCAGCCGCTTGGCTTCCGACACCTCCATGCCGCCATACTTCCGCCACGTGTAGAACGCCGCGCTCCTTGAGATCCACGGCTATGACA
The DNA here is from genome assembly GCA_964245685.1 of uncultured Acetobacteraceae bacterium. Classification (GTDB taxonomy): domain Bacteria; phylum Pseudomonadota; class Alphaproteobacteria; order Acetobacterales; family Acetobacteraceae; genus Lichenicoccus. The sequence continues at coordinate 2,251 of CAXTOE010000117.1, forward strand.
GGGATGCGAGATGATCCCGGCCGAAGCGCCGCGTCACGGTTGCAGCGTCCGCCCGGTAGCGGCCAGCATGGCGGGATCGGCTCTGAACGGCAGCAACCGCTTGTGCCCGTACCCGCCGAGAGAGGGTTCGGCAGCGCCGGCCCTACTCTCGGACGTGTAACAGTATTGCCTCGGCTGCCTGCGCTCCCTATGCTGCACACAACAAGAAGACGCGCAGGGAAGATTGTCGATGGACGCCGATCTCCCGGTGCAAGCAGAAGCAGGCGAACTTCTGCGGCTGACAAATATCGGCAAGGACTTCGGCGCGATCCGCGCGCTCTCGAACTTCACGCTGTCAGTAAAAGCTGGCGATGTCGTCGGGTTGATGGGAGACAACGGCGCGGGAAAGTCCACGCTCGTCAAGATCATCGCGGGCAATTTCCACCAGACCCATGGATCTATTTACTTCGATGGCGAGGAGCATCGCTTCGACAGCCCGCTTGCTGCGCGCTCGGTCGGCATCGAGGTCGTCTACCAGGATCTCGCCCTCGCCGACAACGTGACGGCGGCGGCCAACGTGTTCCTGGGCCGCGAGATCATTCGCAAGGTCGGACCGTTCTCGTTCCTGGACCATCGGGCGATGAACGCCCGTGCCCTTGCCCTCTTCGAGGAGCTCAAGTCCGAGACGCGCCCGCGTGATCTGGTCAAGCAGATGTCCGGCGGGCAGCGCCAGGCCGTCGCCATCGCGCGCACCCGGCTGGCCAATGCCAAGCTTATCCTGATGGACGAGCCCACGGCCGCGATCTCGGTGCGGCAGGTCGCTCAGGTGCTCGACCTTATCCGCCGGCTCCGGGATACCGGGGTGGCGGTCATCCTGATCTCGCATCGCATGCCCGACGTGTTCTCGGTCTGCGAACGGGTCGTCGTGCTGCGGCGTGGCGAGAAACGGGCGGACAAGCCGATCGCCCAGTCGAGCCCGGAAGAGGTCACGGCGCTGATCACCGGCGCCAAGGAGTATGCTTGATGTCGGAGAACATCGGCACGGCGATCGCCTTCGACAATATCGGCAACGTACGCTGGTATCGCCGCGGCGCGCTGGCAACACAGACCGCCTATGTCGGGATCGCGTTCATCGTGATCACCCTGCTGGTCGCGATCTTTACACACCGGTTCCTGTCGTACGGAAACCTGCTCAATACCTCGAAGAACTTCAGTTATATCGGCATCGTGGCACTCGGATCGACGCTGGTTATCATCACCGGCGGCATCGACCTCTCGGTCGGCTCCGTCATGGCGCTGGTGGCCGTCATGACCGCCATCCTGATGAAGGTGCTGTCGGCGACGACGCTCGCCGGCATTCCGTATGCGGTGATGATCGTCTCGGCGTTGGGGGGCATGGCGATCGCGGCCGTGGTCGGGCTCATCAATGGGCTGCTGATCGCGAAGGTGAAGCTCTCGCCCTTCGTCACCACGCTGGGCATGCTCTCGATCTGTCGCGGCATCACCTACGTGATCACCCAGGGTCGCGGCCAGGCGCCCGCCGGGCCGTATGTCGACACGTTCTATTCGCTCTCCGACGGCAAACTGCTCGGGATCCCGGTGTCGGTGATCTATCTGCTCGTGCTCGCCGTGGTGATGGGTGTGGCACTACGCCACACCCGCTGGGGCCGATACGTGTTCGTGCTGGGCAACAACGAGCGGGCGGCGCAACTGACCGGTGTCGCCGTCGCGCGGGTCAAGATGTCGGTCTACGTGCTGTGCGCGCTCAGCGCCGGCCTGTCCGGCATCCTGATCGTCGGCTGGCTGGGCTCGGCCCCGGCCAACCTCGCGACCGGCTACGAGCTCAAGATCATCGCCGCCTCGGTCATCGGTGGTGCCGACCTGGCGGGCGGCGTCGGCGGACCGGTGGGCGCCATCCTCGGCGCCGCCCTGATCGAGGTGATACGCAACGGGCTCGCGCTGTTCGGCGCCGACACCTACTGGGAGCAGGCGTTCGTCGGTTCGATCATCATCCTGGCCGTCCTGGTCGACAAGATACGCACCCGGCAACCCGAGTAGCGACCCGGATCGCGGGCACGAACAACAAACAAGACAGGGAGACCTCCAGATGAGAACGATGCTTCTTGGCGCTGTCGCAGGCATGGCGATGCTGGCGAGCGCGCACGCCGCGGACACCTACAAGTTCGCCCTGATCCCGAAGGGAATGGACAACCCGTATTTCGACCTGTCGCGCAACGGCTGCGTGGCAGAGGCGGCAAAGCTCGGGGTGACCTGCATCTACAAGGGTCCGGCGACGCACGAGCCGGCCACGGAAGTCCAGATCATGCAGGACTTCGTCACCCAGGGGGTCGATGGCATCGCGATCTCGGTCGCGGACGCGGACTCCGTCATCCGGGTGATCAAGCAGGCGCGTGACGCCAACATCCCGGTGATCACCTTCGATGCGGATGCCGACAAATCCGAACGGCAGGCCTATGTCGGCACCGACAACAAGGAGATGGGGCGCGAACTCGCTCGCCAGCTCATCAAGCTGCACCCGCAGCCCAGCACCTTCGCCACCCAGTCGGGAGGTCCGGCCGCCGCCAACCTCAATGACCGCCTCGCCGGACTCTACGAGGTCCTGAAGGGGGCCGGCTGGAAGGAGGTAAAGGGCTCGCCCTCGTTCTGCAACGACGACGCCGCGCTGGCGGACCAGCAACTGTCGGATTTCGCCACTGCCAATCCCGACATCGGCGCCATCGTCCCCGTTGGCGGCTGGGCCCTGTTCGCGCCCAAGGCCTACAGGAACTTCATCGACGCGAACATGGACCGCGTCAAGGCGGGCAAGTTCCCGCTGGTGATGGCGGACACGCTGCCGGTCGAGCTGCAGTTGCTGAAGGACGGCTACGTCCAGACCCTGGTCGGCCAACGTCCTGCGGAGATGGGCCAGAAGGCGATGGACATCCTGCTGGCGCTGAAGAAGGGCCAGAAGGTGGCCGCCGTGAACATGGTCGGCTTGGACGTCGTGACCAAGGACAACGTCGGCAAGTTCCTGGCCTCCTCGCAGTAGCGACCGGTCGTCCCGGCCATGCAGGATCCCTGACGGAGAAGTCGTCGAGCGGTTGGCGCAAGGGTTGGGTGTCGGCGCGAGGATGGCCTGCGCGCCGAGAACGCCTTCGGCAGGCAAGGACTGGCGCCGAAGCGGAACTCTCTACGACCGAAGCGCCCAGTCATGTCACCACGGCGCGGTTCGCTCGTCAGGGCGTGAACTGCAGCCGCGCCAGGCGCGCATACAGCCCGTCCTCGCGCATCAGCTCCGTGTGCGTGCCGGTGGCGATCACGCGGCCCTGGTCCAGCACGATGATGCGGTCGGCGCGGCGGACGGTCGCCAGGCGGTGCGCCACCACCAGCGTGGTGCGGTCGCTGGCGAGACGGGTCAGCGCCTGCTGCACCGCGCGCTCGGACTCCGCATCCAGCGCGCTTGTCGCCTCGTCGAGCAGCAGGATCGGTGCGTCGCGCAGCACCGCGCGCGCGATCGCGATGCGCTGGCGCTGGCCGCCGGACAGGCGCACGCCCTTCTCGCCGAGGAAACTGTCATAGCCCTGCGGCAGGTCGTCGAGGAAGTCCGCGGCGGCCGCCTCGGCGGCGACGCGCACCTCGGCGTCGCTCGCCTCCGGACGGCCATAGCGTATGTTCTCCCGCGCCGTGGTGCTGAAGATCACCGGGTCCTGCGACACCAGCCCGATGCGTCGGCGCAGCGCCGACGGGTCGACCGCGGCGATGTCGACGCCGTCGATCCGGATCCTGCCTTCCTGCGGATCGTAGAACCGCAGCAGCAGCTGGAACAGCGTGGTCTTGCCCGCGCCCGAGGGGCCGACGAGGGCGGTGAACGCGCCCGGCGCGATGGTGAGGTCGATGCCGTCCAGCGCCGGGCGATCGGGGCGGCTGGGGTAGCGGAACCGCACCGCCTCGAAGCCGATGCGGCAGGCCGGCAGCCGGCCGCCGCGCGCCGTGCCGGGCAGCGACGCCGGACGGGCGGGTGCCACGATCTCCGGCCGCGCCTGCAGCAGCTCCAGGATACGGTCGGCGGCACCCGCCGCGCGCTGCATCTCGCCCCACAGCTCGCTCATCGCCGACGCCGAGGTCGCCAGCAGGACGGCGTAGAACACGAAGGCGGAGAGCGCGCCGCCGGTCAGCCGACCCTCGATCACGTCGCGGCCGCCGATCCACAGGCTCAGCGTGATCGCCCCGAAGCCGAGCAGGATGACGGCCAGGATCAGCGTGGCGCGGCTGCGCACACGCTGCAGCGCGGTCGCCACCGACTGCTCCACCAGGGCCGCGAAGCGGCCGCGGTCGATCGCCTCGTGGGTGAAGGCCTGCACCGTGCGCAGGAAGCTGACGGTCTCCTCGGCGTAGGTGCTGAGGTCGCCGACGCGGTCCTGTGCCGCGCGTGACAGCCGCCGCTCGCGCCGGCCGAACAGGATCACCGGCGCCAGCACCAGCGGCACCACCAGGAAGATGATGCAGGCGAGCTTGGCGCTGGTGACGATCAGCATGGCGAAGGCGCCGACCAGCATCAGCAGGTTGCGGATCCACTGCGACACCGCCGAGCCGATCAGCGCCTGCAGCACCGAGACGTCGGCGGTGAGCCGGGTCAGGATGTCGCCGGTGCGCGCGCTCTCGAAGAAGCTCGGGGAGAGCGAGACGATGCGCTCGAACGCGTCGCGCCGGATGTCTGCCGCGACTCGCTCGCCGAGCCAGGAGACCAGGAAGAAGCGGGTGCAGGTCGCCGCCGCCAGCGCCGCGACGATCGCCGCCATCGCCAGTGCGGCCTGGTTCAGCTGGGTCAGGCTGCGCTGACCGAAGCCGCCATCGATCAGGTGGCGCAGGCCCTGGCCGACCCCAAGCACCAGGCCGGATGCCGTCAGCAGCGCGAGAGACGCCGCCAGCACCCGCCAGCCATAGGGCCGCAGGTAGGTGAGGAGCAGGCTCAGCGAGCCCAGGCGTCTGAGCCCTGAGGTGGGGGACGCGCTCGGGATCGGCTTCACCCGGTGCGTGACCCTTCGTCGACGGCGAAGCTCTGCCGGGTGATCAGCGCCGCGGTCTTGGCCTCCCGCCCACAGGCGACGATGCCGACGACCTCGTCCCGGTGGATCAATCGGGCGAGGAAGTCACCGGCCTCGAGGTCGCCATCGACGTCCACCCGGTCCAGATCCTGTTGCAGCCCGAAATACTCGTAGCGCTTCCCGTAATGGTAGGTCCAGAAGAACGGCGGCTGGTCCAGCCGCGCGGGCCGCCCGAGCATGCCGGCCGCCGCGATCCGCGCATGTTGCTGGGCGACGCGCCAATGCTCCACCCGGACCTGCTCCCGCGCGCCGAGCGGGAACCGCGCGACGTCGCCGGCGGCGAACACGTGGTCGGCCGCGCGCATGGCCGCATCGACGACGATCCCGCCATCCTCGCTCCGGCGCAGGCCGGTCGCGAACTCGCTCGCCGGCGCGATGCCGAGGCCGACCAGCACCAGGGTCGCCGGAAGTCGCCGCCCGTCGTCCAGCACGACGCCGGTGACGGCGGGATCGCCCTCGATATGCGCGAGCC
>CAXTOE010000118.1:0-7369 GCA_964245685.1 uncultured Acetobacteraceae bacterium
ACCCAAGCGGATCGCCATCACCGGAGCCCAGGGCAATCTCGGCCGCAAGCTGATCGCGGCATTCGGGACCGCGTCCTGGTGCCACTCGATCGTCGCCATCGACCAGGCCGTCGCGGACGGCGTTCCCGAAGCATCGAAGGTGAGCGCGGTGCAGGCCGATCTCACCGACCGTCGCGATCGGCGCTGGATCGAGGCGATCGGCGCGGCCGACGTGATCATCCATCTCGCGGCGCAGAACCCCTATCCCACGGCGAGCTGGGAGGACTCCACCGCGTCGTTCGACATGACGCTCAACCTGCTCGGTGCCGCGGGAGCATCGCTGGCGCGCTTCGTGTTCATCTCGTCGAACCACGTGATGGGCGGCTACAAGGACGCGGTGCCGGCGCTCGAACCCGGCGCGCTCACGGAAGCGCTGGCGCCGAGGCCCGGCACGCGCACGGTGGATTCCGCCGGCCGGGTCAGCGACTCTCCCGCCTACGCGGTGCACAAGCTGATGGGCGAGCGGCTGTGCCGGGAGCGTACGCTGGGCTCGCAGGGACGACTGACGACGGTCTCGCTTCGCGTCGGCTGGTGCCAGCCGGGCGAGAACCTGCCCTCCACCCTGAACGCCACCGGCGTGCCGGGAGAGCCGGTGCCGGAGGGCGATGTCGAGGCGGAACGGGCCTATCGCTGGTTTCGCGGCATGTGGCTGTCGAACGGCGACCTAGTCCGGATCGTCGAGCGCGCCTGTCTGGCGGATGCGGCCGCCTGGCCGGCTCCGGCCATCGTGGTCAACGCCATGTCGGCGAACCGGGACATGCTGTGGAACCTCGACGGTGCCCGCCACTACCTCGGCTACATCCCCCAGGATCGCTCCTGAGCCTACGACAGCGTATCCGGTCGATCCGGCAGCAGCCCTTCCGGCCTGTGTCGCGCGTACAGGAAGACGCCGACGCTCGTCGTCACCAGGCACGCGCCGAGAAAGAACAGGCCCGCGCGGTCTCCGCCGGTCCAATCCTTCAGGAGTCCCACCGCGTATGGTGACAGGAAGCCGGCGAGGTTGCCGACGGAGTTCGTCACCGCCAGCCCCGCCGCGGCACCCGCCCCGGCGAGCACGCCGGACGGCATGGCGAGCAGGGGTGCGATCGACGCGTAGATGCCGGCGGACGCGACGCACAGGAAGGCCATCGACGACGGCGCGGAGACGGGCAGCGTCAGGCCGGCGCCGACCAGGGCCGCGGCGGCGATCGCGATGCTGATGCTCGCGTGCTGCGCGATCTTCCCGGTCCGCGCCGCGCGCCGGCTCCAGAAGAAGGTGGCGACCGCCGCGACCGAGTACGGGATCAGCACCAGGAAGCCGGTGCCGAGCGCCGTCGCGCCCGACAGCGCGCGCACGATGGTGGGCAGCCAGACGCTCAGCCCGTAGACGCCGCAGATCAGCCCGAAATTCAGTGCGGCATAGACCATGAAACGACGGTCCTTCATGCCGGCGACGAAGCCGCCATCCGCCGGGCCGGACGACCGATCGCGTGCCTCGTCGCGCAACGTGCCGGCGAGCCATCGCCGTTCGTCGTCGGGAAGCCAGCCCGCGGTCTCCGGCCGGTCGGTCAGCAGCAGCGGTGCCAGCAGCCCGAGCGCCACCGCCGGCAGGCCCTCGAGGATGAACAGCCACTGCCAGCCGTGCAGGCCGAGTACCCCCTCCATGGACAGCAGCAGGCCGGAGACGGGCGCGCCGATCGCGTTCGCGATCGGTTGCGTCAGCACGAAGAAACCGAGTGCGCGCGTGCGCTCGCGTCGCGGGAACCAGAGCGTGAAGAAGTACAGGATGGCGGGCGAGAATCCCGCCTCGGCGGCGCCGAGCAGGAAGCGGATCAGATCGAACGTCCACGCGTTCCTGACCAGGGCGAGTGCCGCCGCACAGATCCCCCAGCTGACCAGGATACGCGCCATCCAGCGTCGCGCGCCGAAGCGATGCATGCCGGCGTTGCTCGGCACCTCGAAGACGAAGTAGCCGATGAAGAAGATGCCGGCGCCGAAGCCGAACGAGGCGGCGGTGAGGCCGACGTCGTGCCGAAGCTCGGGAGCGGCGAACCCGACATTGTTCCGGTCGAGATAGGCCACGAAGTAGAGCAGCATGACGACCGGGATCAGACGCAGGCGCACGCGCGCGAGGCAGCGTCGCGCGACGTCGCTGTCATGGCCGCCGCCCGGATGCGGATCGGCTGGCATCGTCGCTCTGTCGCGCGGTATCGCTTCCATGGCCGTGGCTCCCCGTTCACAGGACGGCTAGGCCCCGTTCCCCGTTCGTCATGGCGCGGCCGGGGTCTGACCTCGGATGCCGATCGAACCTAGCACGACTATCCGCAGCGACATCTGGGTCGGGCCGCCCATCCGGCGACATCGACATCACGCGGTATATCGCGAGGCTCCCGCGCCAGCGCCTCCTCGCGCAGCTGAAGCGGGTTCATGTAGTCGCGAAACGGCGTCACGTACCCGTTCCGTCGGGTGATGAAGATGGCCGGTCGCCTCGACGATGATCTCGTCGCCCGCCTCGCGCACGCGGATGTCGCCGAAGGGTCCGAAGCGGATGCGTCCGGGAATTTGCCGCATCTAGGCTGCCTCGGGCGCATAGATCTCCATCCAGCCGCCGATGTCTCCGGCCCCGAGCGCCTCGCCGGCGCGCACGAGCCGCTCGGACAGGGAGGATGTCGGTGACATGTCGACGCCGATCCGCTGGGCGATGGCGTGACGAGAGCTCCCGCGTCGGACCAACGGTTCCGCGGCCGGGTCGTGCGTCGAATCCTGCCGCGTTAGATCGGCTGCGGCAGGCGCGCCGGGCGCGGTGACGACGGAGAACGAGTTCAGCTCGAAATCGCGCGCCAGGGATCGGCAACTAACGTCCGCCCGCTTTCGGGAACGATCGTGCTCGATCGGTTGCAAAGCCTGACGATGCAGTCCGCCCGATGCCGGACGTCATAAGACGATCCGATGATTGCAATAGATCCAGACTATCGCTGCGTGCGATGCGCATCGTCTGCTTGCGTCTTGTTGGTCTATTACGCTCGAACAGTGTCGCGGGGGTGACCTCGTGCGCATGCTGTGCTACGCAATACCTCGAGAAGCGGGAGAGAAAGATGGACGGAGACAGCGTCGGCCAGTGCCCCATGCATGGCGTGGCTGCGAACAATTCGACGGCCTGGCCCAGGTCCAACCAGGAGTGGTGGCCGAACCAGCTGAACCTCAAGATCCTTCACCAGCACTCGACCAAGTCCGACCCGTTGGGAGAGGGTTTCGACTACGCCGAGGAATTCAAGTCGCTCGATCTGGCGGCGGTGAAGCAGGACCTGTTCGCGCTGATGACCACGTCGCAGGACTGGTGGCCGGCCGATTTCGGGCATTACGGGCCGCTGTTCATCCGCATGGCGTGGCACAGCGCCGGCACCTACCGCATCGGCGACGGCCGCGGCGGCGCGGGCTCGGGAACGCAGCGCTTCGCGCCGCTGAACTCCTGGCCGGACAACGCGAACCTCGACAAGGCGCGCCTGCTGCTGTGGCCGATCAAGCAGAAGTACGGCCGCAAGATCTCCTGGGCCGACCTGATGGTGCTGGCCGGCAACTGCGCGCTGGAGTCGATGGGGCTCAAGACCTTCGGCTTCGCCGGCGGCCGCGCCGACGTCTGGGAACCGGAGGAGGACATCAACTGGGGTCCCGAGGACACCTGGCTCGGCGACCAGCGCTACAGCGGCGACCGCGAGCTCGCCGACCATCTCGGCGCGGTGCAGATGGGCCTGATCTACGTCAACCCGGAAGGACCGAACGGTAGCCCCGATCCGCTCGGCTCCGCCCGCGACATCCGCGAGACCTTCGCGCGCATGGCGATGAACGACGCGGAGACGGTGGCGCTGGTCGCCGGCGGCCACACCGTCGGCAAGAGCCACGGTGCGGCGAGCGCCGCCCAGTACGTGGGCCCGGAACCGGAGGCGGCCGGCATCGAGCAGATGGGCCTGGGCTGGAAGAACAGCTTCGGCACCGGCCGCGGGGCGCACACGATCTCCAGCGGGCTCGAGGGCGCCTGGACCCCCGAGCCGACCAAGTGGGACGGCGGCTATTTCGACAACCTGTTCAAGTTCGAGTGGGAGCTGGAGAAGGGCCCGGGCGGCGGCTGGCAGTGGAAGCCGAAGGACGGTGCGGCCGCCGACACGGTGCCGGACGCGCATGACGCCACGAAGCGCCATCCGCCGATGATGTTCACCTCCGACATCGCGATGATCGCGGACCCCGCCTACCTGGAGATCTCCAAGCGGTTCCACGAGAACTTGGACGAGTTCGCCGACGCGTTCGCGCGCGCCTGGTTCAAGCTTACGCATCGCGACATGGGGCCGATCGCGCGCTATCTTGGTCCGGAGGTGCCCGCCGAGATGCTGCTGTGGCAGGATCCCGTCCCCGCCGTGGATCACCCGCTGATCGACGCGCAGGACGTGGCGGCGCTCAAGGCGAAGCTGCTGGCCTCCGGGCTGTCGGTGTCGCAGCTCGTCTCCACCGCCTGGAAGTCGGCCTCGACGTTCCGCGGCACCGACAAGCGGGGCGGCGCCAACGGCGCGCGCATCCGCCTCGCGCCGCAGAAGGACTGGGCGGCCAACGAGCCGGCAGAACTGGCGACGGTGCTGCGGACGCTGGAGGCGGTGCGCGCCGAGTTCAACGACGCGCAGTCCGGCGGCAAGGCGGTGTCGCTCGCCGACCTGATCGTGCTCGGAGGCTGTGCCGCCGTCGAGCAGGCGGCGAAGCAAGGCGGAACCGCCGTGGAGGTGCCGTTCACGCCGGGCCGCACTGATGCGTCCCAGGAGCAGACCGACGCGCACTCCTTCGCCGTGCTGCAGCCGACCGCGGACGGGTTTCGCAACTACCTCGGCGACGGGCGCGGGCGGCACGAGGAGGTGCATCTGGTGGACCGGGCGCATCTGCTGACGCTGAGTGCGCCGGAGATGACGGTCCTGGTCGGCGGCCTGCGGGTGCTGGGCGCCAACTACGGCGGCTCGCAGCTCGGCGTCTTCACCAAGCGGCCGGGGACGCTGAGCAACGACTTCTTCGTCAACCTGCTCGACATGGGCACGACGTGGAAGGCGGTGTCTGAGGCCGACGACCGCTTCGAGGGTCGCGACCGGCGGACCGGTGAGCTGAAGTGGACCGGCAGCCGCGTCGACCTGATCTTCGGGTCGAACTCTCTGCTGCGGGCGGTCTCGGAAGTGTTCGGCTGCACCGACTCCCAGGAGGCATTCGTGCACGACTTCGTCGCCGTCTGGACCAAGGTGATGAACCTCGATCGGTTCGACCTGGCCTGACCCGGGCGGGTCTCGGCAGCAGCTCCGAGGAGGCCGGCGTCCCAGCACTGGGACGCCGGCCTCGCGTCGATACGGCTAAATGCCGGGCGGAAGCCCGTCGAGGTCGTGGAAGAACGGGTGTACGTCGGCGTAGTAGAACGGCTTGAAGCCGCCAAACACCGCCTCCCAGGGCGGCGTCTAGGCGAGCAGGGCGTCGAGAAGCGTCCTGCAGGTCGCCTCGTCGAGGCCCCGGCGCACCACGATCACGGGCGGCTTGCCGCCGTCATAGCTGCCGATGATCTTGGTGGTGTTCTCGTTCTCCGGCGAGGACTTCCACACGTCCTCCAGCACCATGGTCGCGCGGACCTCTCCCGAGACCACGGCATCCACCAGTCCCTGCCAGGTGGGACCAGGCTTGACTTGGCTGATCTTGAGGAACTGCTCCAGCATCTTGCCCCGTCGGTGCAGCAGGATGGCCGGCGGAAAATAGGTCGAGGTGCAGGACCTGTTGATGTAGCCGTGGCTCGCGCCGTGCAGGTCCTCGAGACCGCGCGCCGGATCGTCCTTGCGCACCACCAGCAGGCTGCGCAGCATCGGCTGGCCGGTGAACTTCGAGGTTGCGATCGCGAGGCCCCGGTAGTGGCGGTCCCCCTTGCCGACCAGCCGGTGGAAGTCCGCGGTCGGGATGAAGGCGATGTCCGCCTCGTGCCCGGCGACCATCTCGTCGACGCGCGGCAGGTCGTCGATCGCGATCGCCTCGATGCCCGCCCCCGCGAGGATGTCGCTCCAGGGCTTCTCGCCGGTCGGAAGCCCCAGGTTGCTGTCCGGCACGAACGTCGTCATCGCCGCGCGTCCGCCAGAACACGCTTGTCTTCATCCATCGTGTGTCCTCCTCGACGAGATCTCCGAGCCGGCCGGTCCGCTACCAGCTGCCGCCGGGCACGGGTGCGGCGTGGAACAGCCACGGATGCAGCGCCAGCAGCGCCGCCCCCAGCGCCAGGCCGGCGGCGGGCGCGATCCAGCCGATCTCGCGCAGCACCAGGCGGTTGCGGCCGCCGAGGATCGCCGCGAACGGCACGATCGACGTGCTCCCGGCGAGGCGCGACCAGGCCGCCGGATCGCGCCGCGCCACCTTGCGGTCGATCGAGGGCATGCCGACCAGGGCGGTGATGCCGAACGCGCCGAAGAACAGCAGCGAGACCAGGTCGCCGTTGCCGACGACGTGCACCGCCGACCAGATCGCGAACGACCACAGCATCGGATGGCGCGTGATCCGCAGCACGCCGCGCGGCTCCAGGCCGAGTTGCCGCTCGCCGCCGACCGCGGTCGGGTTCGGCACGCTGACCGAGCCGATCAGCAGCACGAACGCCGCGGCCATCAGCACGATGAGGATCCAGCCGAGCCACGCCGGCGCGGTCCAGAGCGGCACGAAGCGGACCTGGTGCGCGCGCTGGTAGCTGACGACGAGGAACGAGATCGCCGCCACCGAGAGCAGGGAGAACAGGCCGCGGAAGGCGCCGTCGCCGATCCGCCCGGCGACCCTCCGGCGTACGCCGGTGCCGGCGATGCCGACATGGACGCCGATCCAGGTCGCCGCGGCCAGCGTCAGCAGCCCCATCTCGCCCATCGCGCCCTCCCCGAGCGGCGTCATCCTACAGCGGCGGATCGGCGAGGCCGACAGCATTCGAGGGCGTCCGGACGCTCCGGAGCCGTATCGTTCTCGCGCGGCGGCACGCTGTCTCACGACCCGCGGCGGAAACGCTTCCTGAGACCCGAAGCTTCGGGTTATCCCACGAGGGATTGCGTCATCCCCAGCTTTGTCCACAAGATTTTGTGGTCATGACGTTGAGCCGGTGCCGGATGTGCCATAGGCTCGGAGGGTCCGAACCGAGAGGAACACGGCATGGAATGGACCGAGGAGACGATCTCGCGTCTGCGCAGCCTCTGGCAGGAAGGACATTCGACGGCGGAGATCGGACGACGCCTGTCGATCACCAAGAACGCCGTGGTGGGCAAGGCGCACCGCCTGATCCTGCCCGCGCGACCCTCGCCGATCCGCAAGAGCATGGCCG
>CAXTOE010000118.1:7379-7779 GCA_964245685.1 uncultured Acetobacteraceae bacterium
ATGGCCGAGATCGGCCCCCAGCCGGCGCGTCGCGAGCAGGCGCAGGTCGCGCGCCTGGTCCCGCGGGTCGAGAAGCCGGCCCAGGCCGTCCGTCCGACGCATGTTCCCGGCGCGGCCACCGTGACCGCTCTACGCGCCACGACCGCGGTGGTGCCGCTGCCGAGGGCGATCGCCGAGCGCACCTCGCCGCCCGCGCACGATGCCGAGTCCCCGGTGCTGCGCGTCGGCCAGTCGGCACCGCGTCGACGCGGCCAGACCTGCTGCTGGCCGCTCGGCGATCCGGGGACCAAGCAGTTCCGCTTCTGCGGCGGCGAGCCGATCCCGGGCAAGCCGTACTGCACCGAGCACGCGCAGCTCGCCTACGTCAAGCTTCGCGACCGGCGCGACACGGTGGCCTGAC
>CAXTOE010000119.1:0-7753 GCA_964245685.1 uncultured Acetobacteraceae bacterium
ATCCTGGCCGGGCTGTCATCGGGGTCCGCGATTGGCGCGGCGATGCAGGTCGCGGTTGACCTGGCGCGAGACCTGCTCGACGCGCTCGTTGAGCAGCTGGTCGGCGATCTCGTCCGGCGTCTGGTCGGCAAGATTCCGGGTGTCGCGCGTGCAGACCATGATGACCGCGATGCCGTCGTTCGAGACCAGCGGCTTGGTCGCCTGTCCGGGCTTCAGCGGATCGATCACCGCGCGCATCTGCGGGTTCAGTCGGTCCAGCTGCACGTCGCCCGGATTGGCCGGACGCACGCTGCCGGCGGCGCTGTTGGCGGTCTCCATGTCGGCGCAGGAGCGGGCACTCTTGGAGATCGCCTCGGCGCGCGCCAGCGCCTGGCGCTGCTGCTCCGTCGGCGCCTGCGGATCGAGCGTCGAGCTGAAGGGGATGAAGGCCTGGCGCAGGTTGATCATGGTGGCGATCTCGCGCCCGACCTCGCGCTTGCCGATCAGGGTGACGACGTCGTAGCCGCCGGCGACCAGGATCGGGTTGCTGATCGCGCCGACCGGCATCTGCTGGACGATCTCGAGCACCTGCGGATCCAGCTCGTCCGCCTGCACCCAGCCGAGCGAGCCGCCCTCGAGCGCGGTCTGCGCCTGGCTGAACTGCGCCGCCACGATCGAGAACGGGGCGCCGTCATGCAGCTGCCGGATCACGGTCTGGGCGAAGGCGTAGGCCTCCTGGCCGTGCTTGGGATCGTCGACCGGCACGAAGATCTCGCTGATCTGGTATTCCGGCTGGCCGACCTCGCGCTTCAGCGCCTCCTCGCGCTGCTTGATGTCGCGGTTGCTGATGCGCGCGCGCTCGCCGAGCTGCTCGCGCAGCACGTGAGTCCAGCCGAGCTGCACGCGGATCTGGTCGATCAGGGTGGTGAGCGAGACGCCGTCCTGCTGCAGATGGTCGCGCAGGGCGTTCTGCTTCATGCTGTTGCGCTTCTCGATGTCGCCGATCGCCGACGCGATCTGCTCCGGCGTGATCACGATCCGGCGCGACTGGATCTCCTGCATGCGCAGCTTCTCGTCGATCAGCTGGCGCGTGATCTGCGGCCGCAGGTGCCCCTGCACCTCGTCGTTCATCGGCAGGCCGGTGGAGAGCGCGAACAGGCGCGAGCGATTGTCGACGTCGCGCCGGGTGATGATGGCGCCGTTCACCACCGCGACGATGGCGTCCTGCGATTGCCCGGCCTGCCCAGACTGCGCAGCCGAGGCGTCGGGCGCGGCCGGCTTGTGCGCCCCGGAATGGAGCGGATGGGTCACGGCGTGCGCCGGCAAGGCCAGGATCAGCGCCAGGATCAGCGCCAGGATCAGGGCCGGGATGAGGCCGGGCGCGGCCACGCTCGGCTGGACGGGAAGGCGCATGGCTTAACTCTTTCTCGACGTGACCATCTGCCTAGCCGTTCACAGGGAAGGTGCCGATGGTCTTGAAGGTGATGCTGAACAGGACGGAGGTGTCGCCGTTGTCGCCGTTGATCGTGGTGTAGCGGCGTACGAACGACACGTCGAAGATGAAGCAGTCGTTCTCGTAGGCGGCGTTGGCGCCGAGGGCGACGTAGCGGTTAGTGGCGAGGTCGCGTCGGGCGAAGGTGGAGAGGCGGTACTGCAGGAAGTGGCTGGAGATCCCGAGCGTGGCCTCGTTCATCGGCTGGAAGTAGGCGAGGTCCGGCGTGCCGGTGTGGATGTTGGTGTCGTAGTAGTAGTAGATGTCGCGCGAGTTGTAGATGTAGCCGCCGCTGACGCGAAGCAGGTCGGTGCCGGCGCTGACCAGGCCGTCGGCGAAGTGGGTCTGGCCGGACTCGTGGTCGAAGCGCCCGCGCGCGGTGAAGTCGAGCCAGCCCGCCGGCACGAAGCTGACCCGCCCGACGATGTCCGACGCGCGGGTGGCGAGGCCGCTGTTCGGGATCTGGTTCTGGTCGACGTGCTCCTGGTAGGACTGCCCGACCAGCGCGTCGATCTCGCGGGTGCCCCAGCTCCAGTTCGCGTGCACGCCCACGTTGGCGCGCAGGCCGCCGTCGAGCCGGTCGATGCCCTCGTGGCGGTTGATCTGGAACAGGGTGGTGTCGGTGAACTCGTAGTCCAGGCTGTCCTCGTTGGGGATGTTGTCGTGGGCGCTGTTGCCGGTGTTTGGGGCGGCGATCAGCTGCACGATCGGCTCGACGATCTGGCTGCTGCCGCCCTTCAGCGTGCGCAGGAACGGCCAGTTCAGCTTCAGCGCGGCGGTCGGCAGGGCTTGCGCGGTGCTGGCGGCGTTCACGTCGTCGTAGTTCGGCGCGAGGTCGAGCTTGTGCGCGTTGTAGGCCGCGGAATCGAGATGCAGGGTCAGGTCCCAGAGCTGCCCGACCGGGCCGCGGAACGGCCGGTCGTAGTTCAGGCTGAGGCTGGCGCGCTCGTCGGAGGTGCCGTCGGGGCGGTAGACGTTGAAGTCGTTGGTGTCGACGCTGAGCCAGCCGCCGAGGGCGTCCGGCTCGCCGAAGAAGTGGTACTGGTAGCGCGGCAGCACGTAGGGCAGCTGGCTCTGGTTGATGACGCCGCGGTTCAGGCCCTGGAAGGCGATGGCGTCGAGCCGCGAGTAGGCGCCGATTCCGAAGCCCTCGACGAAGGCGCTGCTGGTCAGCACGTCGTTGCCGTAGCCGGTGATGCGGTAGTCGCGCATGTAGTCCGACGAGGTCGCGACGTTGATGCTGGTGCCGTAGTGCCAGTGGTCGTTCCAGGCGAAGTCGGCGTTGGCGAACAGGTAGCCCGACAGGCCCAGCGTGCCGTGGTCGGTGGTGTCGCCGGCGACCTCGTACGGCGTGCGGGTGTCGTAGGCGAGCGCGCCGGTGAGGTTGAAGCGTCCCTCGTTGAGCCGGTCGCGATACTGCGCGGTCAGCTGCGGCCCGGTGGCCGACGCGATCAGCGGCACGAAGGTCGCGTCCGAGGAGTCGTTGATCACCAGGTAGTACGGCAGCGTGACGTAGGTGCCGAGGTTCTTGTCGTGCGGCGAGATGTTGGCCAGCAGGAAGCCGCTCTGCCGCTTCACCGACGGATCGGGCACCGAGAAGTACGGCAGGTAGCCGACCGGGATGCCGAACATGTCGAGGTAGCTGTCCTCGTACTCGATGCGCTTGTGCTCGAGATCCTGCGTCGCCGACGCCGAGCGCAGCTGCCAGAACGGCGCCTGCTCGGGATGTGCCGCGCACAGCTTGCAGGCGGTATACACCGCCCGCGACATCTGGTTGATCTTGCCGTCGGTGCGGCGCGCGCCGTTGGCGGCGAGCTTGCCGTTCATCGCCAGCAGGGCGCGCATGTCGTCCATCACCGCCTGACGCATGCCCTGGGTCAGCTCGGCGTACTGCGCGAACAGCACCTGGCCGTCCGGCTCGACCAGCACGACGTGGCCGGTGGCGGCGGCGACGCCGGTGGTGCGGTCGTAGGTGACTTTGTCGGCGCGCAGGATGTGGTCGTTCTGCCAGATCTCGACGTGGCCGGTCCAGGTGACCAGGGCCCGCTTGCTGTCGTAGGAGACGCTGTCCGACTGGAACGTCACCGGCTCGTCGCGCGACAGCGGCGCGCCCTTGTTCGACAGGCCGGGAAGTGCCACCTGCGCCGCCGCAGGCACGGCATACAGGACGCTCGCCAGCGCCGCACCCAGCAGCGGAGCCCGCGACGCGCGACGCGGATCAGGTCGGAACAGGCGGCCGCGCATCAGCCATCCTCCAGGTGAAGCAGCAGCGTGATGGCGAGCAGCAGGCCGGCTCCGGTCGGAGCCCAGGCCGCCATCACCGGAGGAAGCGCGCCGGATTGTCCGAACTGCTCGGCGATCTTGGAGACGGTGAACAGCGAGAAGCCGGCGAGCACGCCGCTGCCGATCATGCGCGCGACCCCGCCGCGACGCGCCGGGCGCATCGAGAAGCCGGCGGAGACCAGCGCCATCGTGCCCGCCAGCAGCGGCAGCGCCAGCAGGGTCTGGAAGTGCAGCTGGTGGCGGATCGCCGAGAAGCCCGAGCGCTCCAGCAGCCGGATGAAGCCGGGCAGCGTCCAGACCGAGAGCGTATCCGGCGAGGCGAAGCTCTCCTGCACCCGGTGCACGGTCAGGTCGGTGGGCAGGCTCATGTCGCCCACCGCTACCGGCAGGTGGTCCGGCCTGACGGTGTGCGCGTCGCGCAGCCGCCACTGCCTGCGGCCGAGCCGGGCCGACGGCGCCTCGATGCGCAGCAGCAGGTGATCCGAGCCGTCGAGGCGGAACACGCTGACCCCGGACAGGTCGAGCGTGTCGTGCAGCATCCGCACCTGCCGCGCGTGCAGCATCGTCACCCCGTCCGGTACCAGCTGGCGGTCGGCCTGGCGCAGCCACAGCTGGCCGCCCGCGAGGTCCAGCGTGCCGCCGCTGCCGCTGCGCAGGTAGACGTTGTCGAGCGACTCCGCCTCGGCGTACATCACCGAGGAGAGCGGGCTCAGCACCGTGGTCGCGAGCCCGCCGATCAGCAGCGCGCAGGCCAGCGGGGCGGCGAGGAACTGCCAGGCGGAGATCCCGGCGGCGCGCGCCACGATCAGCTCCGAGGAGCGGGTCAGCCGCCAGAAGCAGACGATGCCGCCCAGCAGCACCGCGAACGGCAGGATCTCGATGCACGCGTACGGCAGGCGCAGGGCGGCGATCTGCAGCGCCAGGGTGGCGCCGACATCCGGACGGGTGGCGGCGCGGCGCAGCAGGTCGATGAAGTCGAACAGCGAGACCAGCCCGGTCAGGGCGGCGATCATCGCCAGCACCGCGAGGCTGAACTGCCGCGCCAGGTAGAGCGACAGGGTGACGGCGACCGGCATCGACTAGCCGCGACGCCCGAGGCGCGCGTGCCGCCGCCTGCGCCGGATGGCGCCGTGCATCCGCTACGCCACCGACGAGGAGTGCCGGGACCGCACGGGAGCGCGGGCGCCGCGCGGGTCGCGCTGCTGCCATTGCGGGATGAACAGCATGCCGGCGCAGACCAGGCCGGGCAGGATCGCCTCCAGCCAGATCAGCGGGATCAGCGCCGGCCGGCGGGCGGCGACGTTCTGGATCACCAGCCCGGCCGCCAGCAGCCCGACCACCACCAGCACCGCCACCAGCGGCCGGATCGTGCTGCCGTGCCGGCTGAACGCGCCGGTCAGCACGCAGACCAGCGCCACCATGGCGAACGAGAACGCGGTCAGCGGCGCGGTCAGCCTTCGATGCGCCTCGACCAGCAGCTTGCCGCGGTCGCGCGCCGCCACCGTGCGCGGATCGGGGTCGAGCAGCTCGCCCATCGACATCTCGGCGGAATCGCGGAAGCGCTGCTCATCCTTGTTCGACGGGCTCAGGTCGATGCTGTTGCGCGAGAAGGTGAGCACGTTGAGCCGGCCGGTGGTGCGGTCGATCTCCTCGCGCGAGCCGTTGAACAGCAGCACGTGCGGCGGCCCGTCGCTCGCCACCAGCGCGCCGCGCTCGGCGAGGATGGTGGCCCGCACGTTCTTCTGGCGGTCGTCCTCGACCAGGATGCCGTGCAGCAGGCCGTCCTGGTCGCGCGAGCGGACATAGACGGTGAGGTTGTCGGAGACCGGCGTGAACACCCCCTCCTGCAGCAGGAAGGCGGCCATCTTGTTGCGTATCTCGAACTCGTACTCGCGGAACGCGTGATAGCTGGTGGGCACGATGGCCAGGTTGAGCACGTAGGAGAGCAGCACCGAGATCGCGGCACAGGCCAGGGCCGGACGGGCCACCGAGGAGGGCGACAGGCCGGCCGCGCGCATCACCGTCAGCTCGCGGTCGCCGGACAGGCGCTGGTAGATGAACTGGATGACCACGAAGGTGGTGATGGGCAGGATGACGGCGACGAAGGACGGGATCAGCAGGCCGGTGAGCTGCAGGAACACGCGCAGCGACAGGCCGCGATCGACCACCATGGCGACGAAGCGCAGCGACTGGGTCAGCCAGATCAGGGCGGCGAGACCGGCCGTGCTCGCGAGCAGTGCGGCCAGCAGCTGGCGCAGCACATACCGGTCGAGCCTGGTGACGAACAGCGCGGTCATGCTCCTCTCTACCCTCACGCGGGCCCGGGCAAAAGGGCGCCGGCGGGAGCGATACATCATTGTCTGAGGACGCGCTCGCCCGTCACGCCCGCCTGCACGGTCCGGTCTCCGACAGCCCGCTGACCAGCGGCCGGGTGACGCTGCTGCCGACCGGCGCGGACGCCATCCGCGCGATCCTGGATGCGATCGAGGCGGCGTCGGATCATGTCCACCTCGAGTACTACACCCTCGACGACGTCACCCTGGACGGCCGCTCGCTGTTCGACCTGCTGGAAGCCAAGGCGCGGGGAGGCGTCGAGGTGGCGGTGATCTGGGACGCGGTCGGCTCGGGCGACACGCCGGACGCGCAGTTCGACCGGCTGCAGGCCGCAGGCGTCCGGGTGCTCGAGTACCACTCGGTGAACCCGCTGCGGCAGTATTTCAACGTCAGCGTCAACGACCGCGACCACCGCAAGCTGACCGTGGTCGACGGCGCGGTCGGCATCCTCGGGGGCGTGAACCTCTCCAAGGTGTACGAGACGCCCGAGTGCGTCGGGCGGCGGGCGGATCCGCAGCACGCCTTCTGGATCGACTGCGCGGTGCGCATCACGGGTGCGGCGGTGGCGGAGATACAGAAGCTGTTCCTGCACACCTGGCGGGGGCAGGGCGGCGACCCGGCGCCGATGCGCGGCAGCGCGGGACTGAGCGCTCCGCAGCCGCGCGACGAGGACGGCGAGACGCTGCGCATCGACGGCAGCGCGCCGGGCGAGAAGCGGCCCCTGTTCAACGCCGCGATCAGTGCCGCGATCGAAGGTGCCGACCGGCGGATCCTGCTCGCGACCGGCTACTTCACCCCGACCGCGGCGGAGCAGGGCCTGCTCGCCGATGCCTGCGGCCGCGGCGTCGCGGTCGATCTGCTGCTCGCCGGCTACAGCGACGTACCCGCGGCGGTGCATGCGGCGCGCGCGACCTACGGCCGGCTGCTGCGCGCCGGGGCGCGTATCCACGAGGTGCATCGCGGCATGCTGCACGCCAAGGTCGCGACCATCGACGGGGTCTGGAGCGCGATCGGCTCGTCGAACTTCGACCGCCGCTCTGTCTACTTCAACAACGAGATCGACGCGATCGTGCTCGGCCGCCGCACCGCATCGGCGATCGAGGCGATGCTGCGCGCCCATATCGATAGCGCGGTGCACGTCGCCCTGCGCGACTGGCAGTGCCGCTCGCTGCGCGAGCGCGTGGCGGAGCGGGTGACCCGGCTGTGGCAGCCGCTGATCTGATGCACGGCGCACCGGTGCCCTCGGCCCGGGTGCGGCGCCGGCAGCGGACCGCGCTGCTGCTGCTGGTGCTCAGCGGCGCCCTGAACTACGTCGACCGCGCCACGCTGGCGGTGGCCAACCCGCTGGTCCGCCACGATCTCGGCATCAGCCTGCGCGGCATGGGAGTGCTGCTCTCGGCCTTCCTCTGGGCCTACGCCGTATCCCAGCTTCCGGCAGGCGCGCTGGTGGACCGGCTCGGCGCGCGACGCGTGCTGTCGGCCGGCATGGCGCTCTGGTCGGTGGCGCAGGTGCTCGGTGGCCTGGTGTTCGGCTACGGCGAGTTCTTCGCCGCCCGGCTGCTGCTGGGTGCGGGCGAGGCGCCGCAATCGCCGGCCAGTGCCCGCATCGTGCGCGACTGGTTCAACGCGCGCAAATCAACCTATGAGGTCGAAGTGCAGGCTCCC
>CAXTOE010000120.1:0-7746 GCA_964245685.1 uncultured Acetobacteraceae bacterium
CCCCCCCCCGCGGGGGGGGCGGCGGCCGGGGCCCCGGGGGGGGGGCCGGGCGGCGCCCGGCCCTTCCAAGACCCAGCCCCGCCCGGTGCGCGCGGTCGTCCAGGTCGCCAGCGGCAATTTCCTGGAGATGTACGACTTCATGGTGTTTGGCTACTACGCCCGCGCCATCGCCGGCAGCTTCTTCCCGACCGGCAGCGCCTTCGCCTCGCTGCTGCTGTCGCTGATGACCTTCGGCGCCGGCTTCCTGATGCGTCCGCTCGGCGCGCTGCTGCTCGGCGCCTATGTCGACCGGATGGGCCGCCGGCGCGGCCTGCTGCTGACGCTGAGCCTGATGTCGGTGGGCACGCTGCTGCTCGCCTGCGTCCCCGGCTACGCGACGCTGGGGCTCGCGGCCCCGCTGCTGGTGCTGGCCGGGCGGCTGATCCAGGGCTTCTCCGCCGGCGCGGAGCTCGGCTCCAGCTCGGTCTACCTGTCGGAGATCGCGGCACCGGGGCGCGCCGGCCTGCTGGTGTCGTTCCAGTCGGCGAGCCAGCAGGTCGCGGTGATCCTGGTGTCGCTGATCGGCGTCGGGCTCGGCGCGGTGCTGTCGGTGCGGCAGATGAACGACTGGGGCTGGCGCCTGCCGCTGCTGATCGGCTGCTCGATCGTGCCGCTGCTGCTGGTGCTGCGTCGCTCGCTGCGGGAGAGTGCGAGCTTCGCGGCGCAGCCCGACCATCCCGACCTGCGCGAGGTGACGCGCACGCTGGCGGCGAACTGGCGGGTGGTGCTCTTGGGCATGCTGCTGGTGGTGATGACCACCAGCTCGTTCTACGTGATCACTGCCTACACGCCCACCTTCGGCAGCGCCGTGCTGCACCTGTCGAGCCGGGCCAGCCTGGTGGTGACGCTGTGCGTCGGGCTGTCGAACCTCCTCTGGCTGCCGGCGTCGGGCGCAGTGTCAGACCGCATCGGGCGGGTGCCGATCCTGGTGGCCGCGACGCTGGCGATGATCGCGACTGCCTACCCGGCGATGTCCTGGCTGGCGGGGGCGCCCTCGTTCGGCCGGCTGCTGCTGGTGGAGCTGTGGCTGTCGCTGCTGTACGGCGCCTACAACGGCGCGATGGTGGTGTACCTGACCGAGCTGGTGCCGGCGCGGGTGCGCGGCTCCGGCTTCAGCCTCGCCTACAGCCTGGCCACCTGCGTCGGCGGCCTGACGCCGGCGATCTGCACCGTGCTGATCCACGTCACCGGCGACCGCGCGATGCCGGGCGCGTGGCTGACCCTGGCCGCCGGCTGCGGCCTGACGGCAGCACTGCTGTCGCGGCGTAGGACGGCGTCAGCTTGACGGTGTCTGGGTCTTAAGCGGGCAATCTCTCAGCACCCCCTCGGCGGCGAGGCGGCTTGCGATCCTGTCGGCAAACATCGCCGCACCCTTGCTGCGGTCCGTAACCAGTTCAGAAGGTCCGTGCAGGACCATCTCTGCGCTCCAGATGTCACGCTTGGTCGCGACGTCGCTGAGGGTCAGGACGTACGTTCCTGATCCCACTTGGCCGTTCACGCTCGCGCGGACGCTCTGACGGATCAACAGCACCGTGTCGGGTTTGAAACTTGCGATCAGCAGGTTGAGCCTCTCCGGGGCATTCAGTTGCAGATGGTTCGGCGCATAGACCTCCGCCTGCACCCCGCATGGCGCCAGGGCATTGCGAACTGCGTCCGGGAACTTGTCAGCGGCGCCATTGGAGAACGCAGAGTCGAGGGTACCGAACACGAGCATGCGCTTCGGAGTGCCATGGTAATCGTGGTCCACCACCTCCTCGCCGACGTTGACGGCCATGCAGGACGACAGCTCAAGCAGAGCCAGCAGACCCAAGCGAGCGCGATGTCCCGCCAATGTTCTTCGTCCGGTCATCCCCGCTCATCCTTGATCTATCGAACTGACGTAGCGAGGTTGTTATTTAAACGGAACTAGTTTCGCTGGCTCAGAACAGTTAGCCAGCACCTTGCCGGACAACGGGACGACCGAGCTGGGATTGATGCCGTCTACTCGTCGAAGCGGCACCTGTCGCTGAAGCTTCGACGATTCGTTGAGCAGCTCGCGTGAGTTTCGATGAGCCGCTGCCGCGGGAGCTGTTGCTGACGGAGTAGATCGGCGGCTCCCGATCGGCCTCCGCAATGATCCGCCGCGGCCCGGCTTCAACTCTGGCCCGCTGCGTAGGCTGAGACCCGCGCCAAGCGGTCGACGATCGAGCGGAACGCCTCTTCCGTGCGCGTCTCGCGCTTGAGGCTCGAGCCGGCCGTCGCCAGGAAGGCGGCGAAACCGTCGGCGCCTCCGAAGGCGGCAAGGTCCGCGCCCTCCTCCGCCGCCTCGCGACCGCGCTTCGCGAGCAGTGCCATGAAGCCCGCATCGAGCCGGGCAACGTGGGCCGCAGTCAGTTCGGCGTCGAGTTCCAGCAACTCCGCACCATGCGGTGTCGCATGGAGGATCTGAAAGAAGCCGAGATCCTTGGCGAGCAGGGTCGCGGCGATGTTCTCCGACAGCGAGGCACCGGCGATCCAGGCCGCCTCAGCCCGGATCAGCGCCTCGTCGACCAGCGAGGACGCCAGCGCCTCGAACAGCGTCCGCTTGTCGGGGAAGCGAAGGTAGAGCGTCGCTCGCGCGATCCCTGCCTCGCGCGCGATGTCGGCCATGCTGGTGCGTCGCAGGCCGTGCCGACCGAACAGCGTCAGCGCGGCAGCCAGCACGCGTTTCAGGTTGAGGTCTGACGGACTGGACATTTAAAGTCCAATATGTCTAGATCTGGGCGTCGGCAAGGAGATCGTCATGGTCGGGTCTGAACGTGTGCTGGTGACCGGCGGATCGGGATACATCGCGAGCTTCTGCATCGCCCAGCTGCTTCGTGAGGGCTCGCAGGTTACCACGACCGTCCGCAGCCTCGCACGCGAGGCGGAGGTCCGGGCCGCGATCCGCAAGCTGGTGCAGGCCGACGACAGGCTCGAGGTCGTGGTCGCCGACCTCAACGCCGATGTCGGCTGGCGGGAGGCCTGTTCGGACTGCTCGGGCGTGCTGCATGTCGCGTCGCCCTTGCCGACGCGCATGCCACGCGACGATGACGAACTGGTGCGGCCGGCCCGCGACGGCGCGGTTCGGGTCCTCAAGGCCGCCCGCGACGCCGGTGTTGCGCGGGTGGTGATGACCTCCTCGACGGCCGCGGTGGCCTACGGCCATGGCGGACGCTCACGGCCGTTCACCGAGGCGGACTGGTCCGATCCGGACGACCGCACCGACAGCTCCGCCTACGAGCGCTCCAAGATGATCGCCGAGCGCGCCGCCTGGGAGTGGCACTCCCGCGAGGGCGGCGCGCTGGAACTCGTCACGGTCTGCCCCGGCGCGGTGATCGGGCCGGTGCTGGGTCGCGACTTCTCGGCCTCGCTCGACATCGTCAGGAGGCTGATCGACGGCTCGCTGCCCGGGCTGCCATCCTTCGGCTGGCCGCTCGTCGACGTGCGCGACGTCGCCGACCTGCATCTCCGGGCGCTGCGCGCGCCGGACGCCGCCGGCCAGCGCTTCATCGGCGCCGGCCGGTTCTACTGGATGGCGGACATCGCGCGGGTGCTGCGCGAACACGTGCCCGAGCTGTCCGGCAAGGTGCCCAGGCGCCCCCTGCCGGGCTGGCTGGTGCGGCTGTCGTCGGTGTTCGATCCGGTGCTGCGCGGACGGCTGTTCGAGCTCGACAAGCAGCGGCCGGTCAGCGCGGAGAAGGCGGCACGCCTGCTCGGCTGGACGCCGCGGAGCAACGACGACGCGATCATCGACACTGCACGGAGCCTGCTCGCCGAAGGTGTGATCGGGCGTTTGGCGGCCTGATCATCGGTCCCGCGGCGCAGGCCTCCCGCTCGCGCTCCTGCCACAGGACCTCGAGGCAACGCTGCGCCCGTCGTTCCTGCGGTCAGCCATCGCCGGTGGCAGCGACCTCGCGCGGCGGCCACGCCGCGGCTGGGCCGGCGGTCTCGACCGGGTCCTCGCAGCATCGGCTGTTCCGCGCGGCGCAGGATCGGCCTCGCCACGGCGTGGTCGAAGCAGAGCGTCGCCTACTCGCCCCCGTCGGCGCGAGGCGCGGGACCGGATACCGGATGACGCAGATGCCCGAACCCGATCCGGTCGAGGAACTGCTCGCGCACGCGGTCGATCACGGCGTAGGACACCGAGGCGCCGTCGCCGGCCGGGTCGACGACGACGCGGAAGGGACGTCGGCCGTAGGGTGCCTCGACGATCGCTGCCACGGCGCGCGCGACCTCGGCCGGGTCGGCGTCATCCGGCACGGTGCCGGCGAGCGCGTCCTTCATGCGATCGGCGAAGCCCGACGGCCAGCTCCGCGCGTAGTCCGCCGCGGCGGCCGTATCCGCCGGCTCGCCGGCGTTGGCGAAGTGGTTGGTGCCGGTGGTGAAGGCGCCCGGCACCACGATCGCGCTCTCGATGCCGAGCGGCGCCAGCTCACGGGCATAGGCCACCGCCAGCGCGTCCATCCCCGCCTTGGCGGCGAAGTACGGACCGAGCAGCGGCGGCACGCCGCCCGCGACGCTGCTGGAACCGATCCACAGCAGAAGGCCGCGGCGGGCCCGACGCATGGGCGGCAGCGCCGCCCGGTTCACCCGCTGACAGCCCAGCACGTTGATGTCGTAGAGCTCGGCCAGCTGCTCCGGCAGGAACGCCTCGCTCGGCCCGTACACCATGTGCCCGGCATTATGGACCAGCACATCCAGCCGTCCGTGCTCGGCGATGATCTTCCCCACCGCGGCATCGGCGGAATCCTGGGATTGCACGTCGAGCTCGACGGTGCGCAGGTCGACGCCGTTGTCCCGCGCGTAGGCGGCGACCTCCTCCTTCCGGTGCGCGTTCTTTCCCGAGAGGCCTCGCATCGAGGCGTAGACGGTGTGGCCGGCACCGGCGAGCGCGCCCGCGATCATGCGGCCGAAGCCGCTCGATCCGCCGGTGACCAGGGCGATCTGGCTCATGGACCTGTCCCCTCAGACGGCGCCGCCGTTGGCGCGCAGCACCTGGCCGTTGACCCAGCCGCCGTCGGGACCGACCAGGAACGCCACCACGCCGGCGATGTCCTCCGGCTCGCCCAGCCGCCCGAGCGGGATCATCCTGGTCACCGCCGCGACCTGCTCCTCCGACTTGTCGCCGAGGAACAGCGCGGTCGCCACCGGGCCCGGTGCCACGGCATTCACCGTGATGCCGCGCCTGCCCAGCTCCTTGGCGAGGATGCGGGTCATCGCCTCCACCGCCGCCTTGGTCGCCGCGTAGGCCGCATAGGTCGGCTGATACAACCCGACGACGCTCGACGAGAAGCTGACGATCCGCCCGCCGTCGCGCATCCGCCGCGACGCCTCGCGAAGACCGTTGAACGTGCCCTTGAGATTGATCGCGACGTGCTGGTCGAACACTGCGTCCTCGGTCTCGGCGACCGGCTTCAGCTTCATGATCCCGGCATTGTTGACCTGGACGTCGACGGCACCGAACGCGGCGATCGCCCGGTCGAACAGCGCGGTCATCGCGGCCGGGTCGCTCACGTCGGCCTGCACCGCGATCGCCTGTCCGCCGGCCTCTGTGATCCTGCTGGCGAGCGCCTCCGCCTGCTGCGCGCCGCCGGCATAGTTGACGACGACCGCGAGACCGTCCCGCGCCAGCCGTTCGGCCACGGCGGCGCCGATGCCCTTCGACGAGCCGGTGACGATGGCGCAGCGCTGTGTTTCGACCATGGGGTTCCTCCTTTTCCGCTGCCCCATCACATACGGGGCGCGACTGGTCCCGTTTAGACGCTTAGTTTGGTTCTCACTGGTCGAGATACTGGAACAATGCATGGACCGGATCGACGCGATGCAGGCCTTCGTCCGCGTGGTCGAGCGGCGCAGCTTCGCCCGG
Organism: uncultured Acetobacteraceae bacterium; assembly: GCA_964245685.1. Taxonomy (GTDB): domain Bacteria; phylum Pseudomonadota; class Alphaproteobacteria; order Acetobacterales; family Acetobacteraceae; genus Lichenicoccus. Next base: position 5,906 of record CAXTOE010000120.1, read on the forward strand.
GCGGCCGCCGATCTCGGTCTGCCGCGCTCGCGCGCCTCCGAGGCGGTCCAGCAGCTCGAGCGGCAGCTGGGTGTCCGCCTGCTGGCACGCACCACCCGACGCGTGACGCTGACGGTGGAGGGCGAGGACTACTACCGGCGCTGCCTGGCGATCCTGTCGGCGATCGAGGACGCCGCGACGGTCGCGACCGGGACGGTGCCGGCCGGGCCGCTGCGGATCGACGTCCACAGCAGGTTCGCCGAGCAGTACCTGTTGCCCGGCCTACCCGCGTTCCTCGAGCGCCACCCCACCATCCGGCTTCATATCGGCGAGGGCGACCGCCTGATCGACCTGGTCGCCGAGGGCGTGGATTGCGCCATCCGCGTCGGCAAGCCGGTCGACAGCGCGCTGGTCGGGCGCAGGCTCGGCGTGCTCGCGGAGGGGACCTTCGCCAGCCCCGGCTACCTCGCGCGCCACGGCGTCCCGAACTCGCCCGACGATCTGGACGGCCACCGGATGATCGGCTTCGTCTCCACCGCGACACGCGCCGTCATGCCGCTGGAATTCCGCAACGCCACCGGCGTGCGGATGGTCTCGCTGCCGGTTTCGGTCACCGTGTCGGCCACGGCGACGAACGCCGACCTGGCCCGGCTCGGCTTCGGCCTGGTCCAGGTGCCGCGCTACCGCGTCGCGCACGAGCTGCAGACGGGCGCGCTGGTCGAGGTGCTGGCGGACCATCCGCCGACGGACAGTCCCGTGTACCTGCTCTACCTCGAGGGGCGGCAACTCTCCCCACGCGTGCGCATCTTCATCGAGTGGGCGTCGAGCGAGATCGCGGCCAGGCTCGAGGGACGCGTGCCGCCGGGTATCGACCGAGCTCGCGTGAAAACCCCCGGCTGACGATCATCGACCGACGCGTGCCGCGGCATCGGTCCGCCGTTCCGCCTCCCGTTTCAAGGCGGCGAGCCACCGGGCGTCGGCCTCGTGAAGCGCGTGCGAGGAATAGAGCCAGCCGATCGGCCAGCCGCTCAGTGATTCGGTCGTCGTCACCACGGTCTCGCCGTCGCCCGCGGAGGTGAGCTCCCACACGTGGATGGCCCGAAAGACCAGCATCTGGCCGATCCAGGCGAGCCGATGCGACGGCTCGTACAGCACCATCCGGGAGCGGATCGTCCCGCCCGACGTCGTCCACACGAACGGCACGCCGGCGGCGGCGGGTGCCGCGATCGTCGTCGTCGGTATGTCCGGCTGCCAGGATGGCCAACGGGAGATGTCGCTCAGTGTCGTCCAGACCACCGCAGGCGCCGCCCTGATGGTGACGCGGATCGTGGTTCGCACGGGAGCACCCCGATCGATGCGGCCCTTCGCGGCCTGGAGGGCATCGTCCTGCCGGCCGCACGCGGTCAGGCTCGCGACGAGACAAAGAAAGGTCAGCGAGCCGCACCCGGAGAGGACCGCCCGCCGCACCGGCCCGCTGCCGCGGAGCATCGAGGGGCCAGGGTCGGCGCCATGGCACGGACGCTCGCCGGGCGCCGTCCCGGCCCGCTTCACGCGAGCAGCGCCAGCACCTTGTCGCCGTAGCGTTCCAGTTTCGAGGCGCCGACCCCCTTGATGGTGCCGAGCTGGCCGGCATCCCGAGGATTGGCCGAGGCGATGTCGCGCAGCACGGAGTCGTGGAAGATCACGTAGGGGGGCACCGACTGCGTCCGCGCCTCCTGCTTGCGCCACTCGCGCAGCGCCTCGAAGCGATGCTGCGCCTGCGCGTCCAGCGGCGGGGCATCGCCGGCGGCGGCGTCACGCGGCAGCCGCGCCGCGGCCGGCGCACCGGCGATCGGCTACGTCCTCGCCACCCGCGCGCTGGA
>CAXTOE010000121.1:0-586 GCA_964245685.1 uncultured Acetobacteraceae bacterium
AGGGCGGAGCACCAGATGGTGCGGCCAGCCGCGCGCCGTCTCCGGACGCCACGGCAGGGGGAGGGTCTCGCCGCGCCGCCACAGCGGCACCTGGTCGTGGAACGTGTCGCTGCCGAGCCAGCCATCCTGGCCGCCCAGCAGCACCACGCGGCTCCCGTCCGGATCCGCCATGTCCGACAGGAAGCGCGCCGAGGCGCCGTAGCTGACCTCGTGCACGCCGCGTACCGGGCCGTGGCCGGTCTTGTTGAGCGTGTCGTTGCCCCCGGGAGCCGGGTAGCTGCCGAAGCGGTAGCGCCGGCCGGCCAGCGGGGCGGCACCGAGATAGTGCCGGACGCGCATCCGGTGCACCCGCCCCCACGTGCGATGCCGGCGCGACAGCGCCATCGCACGATCCATCGCCGCCAGCGCCAGCGGCCGCAGCACCGCGTCGGGCAGCGCCAGCACCTCGCCCGCCAGCAGGCGGCGCCCGCTCCAGATCGCGCGCAGCGGCGCGAGACGGCGCTGCTCCGGCAGGCGACGCGGCAGCTCGGCCATCAGCGCCTCGAACAGCAGCGCCCCCTCGGAGTCGATGTCGTATCCCCCGTCC
>CAXTOE010000121.1:596-1653 GCA_964245685.1 uncultured Acetobacteraceae bacterium
TGCCACGACCGCGCGCAACGTATCGAGCCGACCCTGCACGTCGATCTGGCTGCGCGCCAGGTCGTCGAGGCCGAGCCTGGCCTCGGTCCCGAGCAGCAGACGCAGGCGCTGCACCCGGTCCGGCGGCGAGAACAGGAACCCGACCGGGACCTCGCCCGCCGGCGCCTCGTCGTTGGCCGACGCGACCAAGCCGTCGGGCGGATCCGCGCGATGCGGAAACGCCGGCGTGCACGCCATCTGCTCCCAGTCCCGCGCCGCCGCGGACGGCTGCACCAGGTCGGGCGGCGGCCCGGGCGGGCGGCGCGGGGCGGCAAGGGCCAGGACGTGGCCGACATGCCCGTCCGCGGTGGCATAGAGCATGTTCTGCCCCGGCACCGCGAACCGGCCCAGGGCGCGGGCGAACTGCTCGCCGGTCTCGGCCCGCATCACGCCGAGCATGACGCCCACCTCGTCGGACGGCGCGTGCCCCACCCAGCGCAGCGCCAGCGGCGAGGGATGGCGGAACATCATCCCGTCGCTCACCACCGGCCCGAGCCGGCTGCGGCGCAGCGTGATCCGCCGCGTCCCGGCGCCGCGCACGCGCAGCGTCGCCTCGTGCGTCTCGAGCGCCTCGGCGCCGACGTCGAACAGGTCCGATGCGGCGGCGTGCAGGCTGGTGCCGCCCCAGGCCAGGTGGCGGTTGCGCCCGATCGCCACCACCGGCAGGCCCGCCGGCATCAGCCCCGCCACGTTAAGCGTCGGCGAGCGCATGCCGACCGCGAGCCACACGTTCGGCAGCGCCACCGATAGGTGGGGGTCGGCGGCGAGCAGCGCGGCCCCGCTCGAGGATCGCCAGCCGGCGACTGCGGCCGCGTTGCTGCCGGCCCGCGCGGCCGCGCCGGCGAGCGCGCTCTCCGGGTTGGGCATCCCGCTCTCCACCAGGCGCGGCCACACCGCCTGCCACTCGGATGCCGACAGCGCCGCTCGTGCCCGCAGCAGCCGGCCGTAGACCAGCCAGCTCACGTCCGCCGCCGCCAGCCGGGCGAGGGCCTCGGACGAGACGATCGTCCAGCCATCC
>CAXTOE010000121.1:1663-7717 GCA_964245685.1 uncultured Acetobacteraceae bacterium
TTGCAGAACAGGTCCGTCAGGGTCCACGGCGTGCGCCCGATGCCGAGCAGCCGCATCTCCTCCGGCAGCACCGGCAGCTGCATCAGCACGTGGTTGACGCCGCGCACGAAGCCCTCGGTCCAGCTGCGTGTCTCCGGGGCGAGGCCGGCGATGATCTCCGGCACCGCGCGGCCGACATCGAGCAGCCGCAGCGCCCGATCCAGCTCGATCGCCAGCGGGCCCAGCAGCTCGGCCAGGCGTCCCTGCGCCGCGTGACGCATGATCTCCATCTGCGCCAGCCTCAGGTGGGCGTGCACCATGCCCAAGCCCACGGCGAGATCGGCATCCGAGCCGGCCTCGACGAAGGCGAGGTGATGCGCGTCGACGTGGATGGTGATCGGTGCCGCGGACGGCGCCGTCCGCGGCAGCATCGCCAGCCGCTGCGGCAGCGTCAGGCGCGGCCGCCGGATCAGCAGCGCCCGGGTCCCGAGCCCGGCGGCGACCGCCAGTCCCAGCAGCCGGTCCGCGCCGGTCATCGGGCGACGCGGCCCCTCCTCCCGGCGCCGCCGTGCCCTCACCTGAAGGCCGATGCGAGGAACCGCTCGAGATCGCCGTCCGACTGCGACGCGACCGCCGGGTCGCGGCCGATCGGCCAGGGGCGGCTGCCGGTGCAGGCGAGAAGGATCAGGCCGCGGGTGAGCGGCCCGGTCATCGCGATCCCGGTATGGGCTTCGTGCACCGTGCCGTCGCGCGCGACGCGGAAGGCGCAGTCCGCGAGGTGCCGCCCGATCAGGCGTGGCGCCAGCTCGCCGTCCCACTGGTGCACCGCGTTCGGAAACACCGTGACGGTGACGGCGCTGCCGCCGCGGCGGAGGTCGCCCGCTACCTGCTCGCAGCGTGCCGGATGGATGAGCTGGTCCTTGCCGCCGTACATCATGAGCAGCGGGGCACCGGTGGTGCGGCTGTCGTCGAAGCGGGCGATGCAGGGGGCGTAGTAGGCGACGTGGGCCACGAAATGCGGGCCCGACGGCGGCACCAGCCGGTCGGCGACGGTGCGGTACATGGCGTACTCCGTCGCCATCCCGCCGTAGGAGAAGCCGACCAGCGCGATGCGGGAGGCATCGATCTCCGGATCGGCCGCCAGCGTGCGCAGGCCGGCGTAGGCGTCGGCGTCGAACATGGTCTCGGTGATGTGCAGGGCGCGGCCGATAAAGCTGCGGCCGAGATCCGCGCGCGCCCCGTAGGTCTCCGGCACCAGGACGGCGACGCCGAGGGCGGCGAGCGGCGCGCCGTAGCGGCGGCCGCGTTCGCCGGTGTTGCCGACCGAGCCGTGCAGCAGCACGACGGCCGGCACCCGGTGCGAGGGCGACGCGTCGGGCGGCAGGTAGAGCAGGGCCGGGACGTCCCGCCGCGGCGCGCGCCCGATCTCCGCGGCGGTGAACGGGTCGGAGCTGTGCAGCACGACCGTGCGCGGCGGGACGGAGGCGACCGCATCCGGGTCCGGCCAGGGGCGCGGCCGTCGAAGCCGCAGGCGACGGCCGGTGCCGTCGTGAGGACGAGCAGGAGCGACAGGGAGCGTACGGTCTCGGTCCGGCGCCGCGGCATCGGTCTGTCCGGCTCCGGGCGCGCGGCGTCCGGCGCCTACTCCGCCGGGCTGGCGACGCTGCGGTCCGGTAGCGGCGCCATCGCCTCGAACACGCCGTCGCGTCGGATCAGCGCATGGAACAGCGCGGCACTCAGGTGCAGCAGGATCAGCGCGAAGAACGCGAAGGCCAGCGTCCGGTGCGCGGTCCACAGCAGGCTGTGCAGCGCGTCGCTCACCGGCAGGATCGGCGGCAGGGTGAAGCCCAGCACCTGCACCGGATAGGCCGCCGCGGACAGCATGCCCCAGCCGATCAGCGGCAAGGCCAGCATCAGCGCGTAGAAGGCGTAGTGCGACAGGTGCGCCGCGAGCTTCATTGGCTCCGGCAGGTCGGCCGGCAGCGGCGGCGCGCCGAGGCGCAGTCGCACGGCGATCCGCACCAGCACCAGCAGCAGGATGGCGATGCCCAGCGGCTTGTGGATCCCGACCAGCGTCAGGTAGCGCTGGCTGATCGTCGAGACCATGCCGACGCCGATGAACAGCATGGCCAGGATGCACGCCGCCATCAGCCAGTGCAGCACGCGCTGCAGCGGGGTGAAGCGGGGCGGCACGGTCACGGCCGTGGTGAAGGAAGTCATGGCTGGGCTGCCTCCGCTGGGTTGGACGCCGTGCGCGGATAGTCCGCGGCCTCCGCCGTGCGCCGGTCATAGGACACCGCGTAGGCCGCCGAGCGCGCCGCCGGGAACGGATCGTCCGAGGTGGCGATCCCGTCCGGCAGCACCGTGGGGTCGTAGTTGACGTCGCGGCACGGTCCGTCGCGCTCCGGCTGCACCTGACTCACCACCAGCGTGCCGACATCGACCCTGCGCCGGTCGGCGGGCCACGGCCTGCTGGGATCTGCGGTCGGATCGGCGGCATCGGCCACCGTCACCTGCATGGTCCAGCGCACCGGACCGGCCTGCACCCGCCTGGTGATCTCCCGCTCCAGCACGTCGGCGCCCCCGGCATCGAGCGAGGCGGGATCGACCGGAACCGGCCGTGCTGCCGGCAGCAGCGACCAGCGCACCGCGTGCGCGGTGCCGGAGGCGTCGATGAAGCGGAAGGCGTTGAGGCCGTTATAGCGTTCCTCGGCGTAAGAGCCGGTCCAGGGTCCGGTCTTGGCCCAGGCGCCGAACGGCTTGAACTCGGGATGCGCGGCGATGAAGGCGCCCATCGCGTCCGGGTCCTTCGATCCGCTGGCGGTGAGCAGGGCGTAGAAGGCCTGCGGCGTGGCGACCGGGAAGAACGGTGCCGTGATCATCCCGCTGCGCCATTCCTGACCGCCCGGCGGCTTGACCTGGATGCTGAGCCCGCGCACGCGGACGCTGGCGTCCTTGGCCGCAGGATTGGGCGTGCCGAGGTTGAACCGGCCGACGACCGGATAGGAGCCGGTCGTGAATACCGCCGCCCGAGACAGCGTCGTGCCGGCGCCGTTGGCGTAGAATCGGCCCGTGAAGCACACGCCCTTGGCATGGTTGCGCCGGTGGCCGAGATCGGCCGGCGTCGGCGTGCCGAATCCGGCCACCAGTCGGGCGGGCGTCAGTCGCTGCGGCGAGAGCCAGCCCGCGGTATAGGCGAAGGCGACAGCAGTTCCGCCGACCACCGCCGCGATCGCGATCAGCGATCCGAGCGGCGCGCGGGGAAGGGGTCGCTGGGTCTGTGGCATCTCGTCGTCCCGAAGCCGCCGATCGATGCCCAGACGTTGCCTCGTCGGGGCGGCCGCGATCAAGCCCGATGCGGACCGGCGCGACCTCGCGGGCGGCACGACGACGGTGGATGAACGCGACCCTGCGTGGCAACGTTCGGGTCATCGCTGCCCGGGACGGTGACGCCCGGCGGCCACGTCTGGCGGCGTAGAACGTCTCGTTGCGGAGCTGCGTCTGATCCTGCAGCCGGTTCACGGGGACGAATATCTTGCCGTCCGCCAAGCGGCATGCGGTGCGGATTAGCGATGACTGGGTCACGTCGAAGCTGTCGCCCTGTCTCCCGAGCGCGACCTCGACCTCCATGATCCCGGATGGATGGCCGATCCGGATCTTGCCCGCCAGGCCGGTCTTGCCGGAGACCTGGTTGACGACCGTGCCCGGTATGTAGGCCGCGGCAGCGACGCAGCTGCTGCCCGTCACCTGGTAGGATTTGTGGATCATCTCGTCGAGCAGCGAGAACGCATGGAAGTCGCACGCCGAGGCCTCGTGCGGCGTGCCGGAGCTGTACTCGTTCCAGTCCTGCGGCTAGGAGATCAAGGCCAGGAACGGTGAAGTGGAGCAGGCGACGCGAGCGTCGTCGACAGTATCGGCGAAGCGAAGCTACACGCCGACGGCAAGCCGGAACCGCTCGAACTCCTCATCAGCTCCTTGGCCGACAGCTCGTCCGGATCCTCGATCCCGGACAACCCGAAGGACTCCGCCTTCGAAGACGATGTAGTTGGCCAGGTCGACAGCCGAGAACTCGATGCTCCCCCTTTCCTCGAACTCGATGGTGTCGCAGAGCTTGTCGGTCGGCAGCAGCCCCTTGCTGTGCGTGCCGACCAGCTTGTGCAGGTCGAGGATCAGCGGCGAGCCGGTGCCGGGCACGCCGGCGATGGGGTAACCGGGCGGCGTTCGTCGCGGCAGCGGCTACGACCCGTTTACCGTGCGGAGTCGCCGGTCGCCAGGATCAGACCCGTTTGATCCAGACGCCCTGGGCGTTGGTGAATTCGCGAACGCCGAAATGCGACAGCTCGCGGCCATAGCCGCTGTTCTTGACACCGCCGACCGGGAGGCGCGCGTCGGAGGCGGTGAATCCGTTGATGAACACGCCGCCGGTCTCGAGCCGGCGCGCGATCGAGGCCGCTCGATCGAGGTCTTGCGTCCAGAGGTTGCCGCTCAGCCCGTACTCGCTGCAATTCGCCAGCTCGACGGCGTGCTCGACATCCCGCGCGACGGTGATCGCCGCGACCGGGCCGAAGATCTCCTCGTCGAAGGCGGCCATGCCGGGTGCGACGTCCCCCAGGACCGTCGGCTCGTAGAAGAAGCCGGGGCCGTCGACCTTGTGCCCACCCAGCAGCAGCGTCGCACCGCTGGCAATCGAGCGCGTCACTTGATCGTGGATGCCGTCCCGCAGGTCCGAGCGTGCGATCGGCCCTTGCGTGGTGGAAGGATCGGTCGGATCTCCGAGCTTCGGCGTGCGCGCCGCCGCCACGAACTTCTCGGTGAAGGCCTCCGCGATGGGTCGTTCCAGGATGAAGCGTTTCGCGTTGAGGCAGATCTGCCCGCTGTTGCTGGAGCGGGCCAGGATGCCGGCTTCCACGGCACGGTCGATCGCCGCGTCGGCGAGGACGATGAAGGGATCCGGCCCTCCCAGCTCCAGCAGTGACCGCTTGATCAGCTTGCCCGCTTGGGATGCCACGGCGGACCCGGCGCGCATGCTGCCGGTCAGGCTCACGCCGGCGACCCGGCGGTCGTCCAGCACCGCCCTGATGCCGTCATTGTTCGTGTTGAGCACGCTGAACAGCCCGTGCGGCAGCCCGGCCGCCTCCCAGACGTCCCGCAGCAGGTATCCGCAACGCATCGTGTTGGGGGCGGGCTTCAGGATGAAGCCGTTGCCCGACAGCATGATCGGCACGCACGCGCGGACTGCCTGCCAGAGCGGGAAGTCCGTGCTCGGCGAACCACGTCGTCGTATTGGCGCACTTCGCGATTTCCGCCTTCGCATCCTTGAGGGTCTTCCCCATCTCCGCCGTCATCACCGGCGCGATGAGGTCCGTCTTGGCCAGAAGCGCTGTTCCGAACGCCAGGTAGATCTCTGCGCGCGCCGTCATCGGCATCATTCGCCAGAGCTGATAGGCGTGCGCGGCTTCACCCAGGAGCTGATCGATCTCCGCTTCGGACTGGAACGGGAAGCGCTCGATGACCTTCCGGTGGCGGGGTTGAGCGAGACCGCCTCACCGGACGGCACTGGGTCGATATCAGCCATTCCCTGTTTCCTATGTCGATGCTGGTTGGCTTGGCCTGCCTCGTCGCGCGGCTAGCTCCTGAGAATGAGGGCAAGGCCGCCGGTCATGATGAACGCGCCGACGACGCGCAGCACGCTGGCCGTGTGCACCGCGAACCCGACGGCACCGTAATGGTCCAGGATCACGGACACGATCATCGCCACGGTGACGGTGACGCCCGTGAACACGGAGGCGCCGAGCTTGCTGGCGACGAGCGTCAGCGAGAGCCCGTAGCCGGCGGCGAACACGCCGCCGAACCAAGCCCACCAGGGTGTCTGCGCGATACCGGCGGCCTCGGGAAGACGCTGCCCGGTGACGAGCGCCACCATCAGCGTCGACGACATCGCGAGGGCGAAGGTGGCGCAGACCGCCCAGACCGGCTGGTTGAGCGTCTTGCTGAGCGTGGCGTTCATGCCGCCGAGGAACGGATTGAGGACACCGGCAAAGATCACGATCGCCAGAAAGCCGAACTGCACGACAC
>CAXTOE010000122.1:0-2133 GCA_964245685.1 uncultured Acetobacteraceae bacterium
CTGATCACCCCCATGCCGGGCAGCACCATGATGTAGACCGCCGGATGCGAGTAGAACCAGAACAGGTGCTCGAACAGCACCGGATCGCCGCCGAGCCGGGGGTCGAACACGCCGATGCCGAAGGCGCGCTCCATCACCAGCAGGATCAGGGCGATGGTGATGACCGGGGTCGCGAGCAGGAAGATCAGGCTGACGGCGTAGTGCGTCCAGATGAAGATCGGCATGCGGAACCAAGTCATGCCCGGCGCGCGCATGGTGTGGATGGTGACGACGAAGTTCAGCCCCGTCAGGATCGAGGAGAAGCCGACGACGATCACGCCGAGCAGGGCGGGGATCACGTAGGTGTTGGAGAAGGTGGTGCTGTACGGGGCGTAGAAGGTCCAGCCGGTGTCGACGCCGCCGATCACCAGGTCGGCGAAGGTGAACAGCGCGCCGGTGGTGAAGATGTAGAGGCTGAGCAGGTTCAGGCGCGGGAACGCCAGGTCCTTGGCACCGATCATGATCGGGATCAGGAAGTTGCCGAACGTGGTCGGGATCGACGGGATCAGGAAGAACCAGACCATCACCACGCCGTGCACGGTGAACAGCTTGTTGTAGGTGTCGTTGCTGAAGATGGCGCCGTTCGGCACCACCAGGCAGAGCCGGACCAGGCCCGCGGCGATGGCGCCGATCACGAAGAAGGCGGTGATCACCGCGAGGTACATCAGGCCGATCCGCTTGTGGTCGGTGGTGAAGAACCACGAGCGGAGCGTGTGATCCTCGTGCAGGTAGTCGGGCGGCCGTCCGATCGTCGAGTCCGGCGTCGAGGGGTCTCGGAGGACGGAGTCCAGCGGGCTCATGGTGTCTGCTCCGTGCCGGCGTGGTCCGCATCGGTCCCGAGGCGCTTGATGAAGGCGACCAGCTTGGTCATGTCCTCCTCCGGGATGACGCCCTTGAAGCTCGGCATGACCTGCCGGTAGCCGGCGATCAGGTGATCGTCCGGGGCGAGGATCTTGTCGCGTATGTAGCTCGCGTCCGCGACCAGCGTGCCGCCCTGCTGCATCGGCACCGGGTTGCCGTAGAGCCCGGCGAGCGAGGGTGCGCGCACCGTGGCGCCGCCGCCGTGGCAGCCGCTGCAGCCATAGCTGGAGAACAGCGCCCGCCCCGCCTCGGCGAGACTCTGGTCCGAGCCCGAGTGCTCCAGCCAATCGGCGTAGTCGGCCGGCGGCATGATCGTCAGGATGCCGACCATCTTGGAGTGGTCGGTGCCGCAGAACTCGCTGCACAGGATTCGGAAGGTGCCGGCACGGTTGGCCTTGAACCAGAGCTGGGTGTAGCGACCCGGCAGGGTCTCCATCTGTATGCGCAACGCCGGGATATACAGCGAGTGGATCACGTCCTGCGAGATCATGTTGATGACCACCGGATCGCCGGTCGGCACGTGCAGGTTGTTGATCTCCGCCTGTCCGCCGGGATGCTGGAACTTCCACATCCATTGCCGGCCGATCGCGTCGATCGCGATCGCGTTCGCCGGGGCGTGCTTGTGGGTGTCGAACATCCTGGCACCCCAGACGAAGAAGATCAGCGTCAGCACGAACGGGATGATCATCCAGCCCAGCTCGAGCATGCGGTCCCGGTTGGCGTGGCGGGTGCGCACCACCTTGCGCCCGTCGGCGTAGCGGACGGCGAAGATCGCGATCGCGATGAACACCGGCACCACCAGCAGCAGGGTGAGCAGGGTGAACAGGAAGATCAGCCGATCGGTCTCCGACGCACTCGCCGAGGCGGCGGCGGGCCAGAGTGCCAGCGGGTTCATCGCGACGCGCCCGCGCGTGCGGCAGCGTGGCGGATCAAGGTGCCGCCTCCAGGCTGCGGCCGACCATCAGGGTCAGCGCGCGCTCGATCGGGATGCGCGCGCGGGTATGGCCAGGGTCGATCCAGCCATAGCCGTGCAGCAGCCGGTTCTCGTTCGCACGCAGCATCGCGAGATCGCCTACCGGATGGGCCTGCAGGTTCGGCTTCGGCGGCTGCAGCCGCGCCGTCTGCTCCGCGGTGAGCTGCGGCCGCTGTTCCCGGCGCTGCTCGCGGAAGCTGCCGAGCAGCAGCAGCATCAACCCGATCACCGCCACCACCGATCCGCCGAGCGCCACCGTC
>CAXTOE010000122.1:2148-7710 GCA_964245685.1 uncultured Acetobacteraceae bacterium
GGCCTCGTGCCCGGAGCCGCGCGACGCGTCGCTGGGCGGCTCCGACGGCGTGCCGCGGCCTGAGGCGGCGCTCTCCGGCTCAGGCTGCTCCGGGCGGTGGATCAGCATCCCGCGCGCCGCGGCGAGCCGCGAGACGACCATGCGCCGGAACCGGCCGGCGACCGTCTCGCTCACGGTCGCCGCACCTTGAGGCGGCCCGTGCCGAGCAGGCTGACGCTCAGGGCAACCAGTCCGAGCATCGCGAGCCCGTCTGGCAGCGAGACGGTGAAGCGGCCGCGGAAGGCGGGGGTGACCAGCCACAGCGTCTCGATCAGGTGCACCAGCAGCAGCATCGCACCGACGCTGGCCAGCACCCAGGGAGTGCGCCGGAGTCGCGGTGCGAGCAGCAGGGCGAGGGTCAGCAGGCTGGCCGCGAAGCCGAACCACAACGCGGTCTCGCCGAGCCCGACGATGCGGTGCTGGTACCAGACGATCTCGGCGGGCAGGTCGGCCGACCAGATCACCAGGAACTGGATGAAGTGCAGGAACACCCAGCCGGCCAGCGTCAGCAGCATCAGCGGCGCCAGCTCGACCGGCATCGAGCAGCCGCCGGTGCCGAGTGCCAGTGCCAGGCACGCCGCGCAGACTGCCGCCGAGAGCTGCGCGCTGATCGCCAGCACGGCGAAGGCGGACGAGTTCACGCCAGGCTCGAGGAACAGGATCCAGTCGAAGGCGGCCAGGCTGGCGATGCCGGCATGAAGACAGAGCCCGAATCCCGCGAGCGCGGCGCGCCTCTGCCGTGACGGACGCATGAACACCAGGCACAGCGCCGTCCAAGTCAGCAGGATGAGGATCATGCGGCCGGCGAACGGAGCCGGCGCCATCCACCGCGCGAGCCCGGCGGAGAGGCCGGGACGACCATACAGCGCGTGCTGGCGCAGCAGCACCGGCAGTGCCGCCAGCGCGACCGCCGGCTGCAGCGGCAGGATGCGACGCAGCGCAGCCGTGAGCGGGCGGTCCTGCAGCCCGAGCAGTTCCAGCAGCATCAGCAGCGGCAGCGCGCCCACCGGCAGCGACAGGCAGAACAGCCAGCCGGCGAGGTAGGAGGGCATCACCTGCATGCCGAAGGCAGCCGCGAGCAGCCAGGCGAGCAAGGCGAGCAGGCCGATGCCGAGGATGATCCGGCCGCGCGTCATCGTGCCGCGGCCAGGCGTGGGGCTGCGATCAGGCGGGTTCGGTCCTCAGGCGGCAGGCGGGAGGCGTCCGCGTTCTGGCTGAGCTGGAGGGCGCGTATGTAGGCGATGATCGCCCAGCGGTCGGCCGGCGACACACGATCGGCGAAGCTGTACATCGCGCCGTAGCCGTGGGTGATGGCGTCGTAGAACAGCCCGGCATCCGCGTGCCGCAGCCTTCCCTCGACGAAGGAGGGCGGATGCGGGAAGCCGCGCTGCACGATCATGCCCTCGCCGTTGCCGGCGCCGCCGTGGCACGGGGTGCAGAAGATGGCGAACCGCTCGGCGCCGCGCGCGAGCAGCCCGGCGTCGATCTCGGAAGGTGCGGCCACCGGCGGGTTGGGCATGTCGCGGGCGACCGTGCCGGCGACCGGCTTGCGCATGGAGGCGGCGTCGTCGAAGAACGCGCTGTGATCCCAGGTGCGGGTGTGCTGCTGGGTGTACATGTCCTGTCTCTTGCAGGCGGACAGGATGGCCAGCACCGACAAGGCTGCCGCCGGCCAGCCTGCACGCGTCCCGCTCATCGCGGCACCCGGCTGATCTGCCTGGGACGCTGCGCCAGCGCGCGCAGGATCCGCTCGACCGCATCGGGGTCGAACCCGTCGTCTCGCGCCTCGATGGCGATGAAGTAGCGGTCCTCGGTGACCTCACCGAAATCGGGAATGTTGAAGGCGGGATGGTTCAGCCTGGGCATCCGGTTCAGCACCAGGAAGCCGCCGACCACCGAGAGCGTGCCGGTCAGCATGGCGAAGGAGAAGCTCGGCACCACGAAGGAGGGCCAGCTGACCAGCGGCCGGCCGCCGATGTCGAAGCGGTAGGACACGATGGTCGCGTAGAGGCACATGCCCATCATCGTGGCCGCGCCGGCGATGACGCCGATCAGGCCGAACCAGCCGATATGCTCGCGCGGCAGGCGCAGCACGTCGTGGATCTCCGGGATCGGCACCGGCGAGAAGGCGTCGAGGCGGCCGAGATCGCGGTCGCGCAGCGCCATCAGCGCGGCCACCATGGCGCGCTCGGTGGTGAACTCCGCGCTGACGCCCCAGAGCGGAGCTGCCTGGCCTGCTTCGGCCTCAGCCACCGTGATCCTCCCGGTCCGGCGGCGCGATACGCCGGATCTCGTGCACCGACACCATCGGCAGGAAACGAGTGGCCAGCAGCAGCAGGGCGACGAACAGCCCGAAGCTGCCGGCGAAGGTGCCCAGGCCCCACAGGTTCATGCCGTAGCGCCGGGCGGCCGAGGGCAGGAAGTCGTGCTGCTGGGTGATCACCAGGACCATGAAGTGGTCGGCCCACATGCCGGCGGCGACCAGGATCGAGACCCCCGCCAGGATCGGCGCCGAGCGGCGCATGAAGCCGAGCCAGAACAGCTGCACCGGCAGCAGCGCGCAGCCGACGATCATCCAGCTGCTCCAGGCGTTGGGCCCCGCGAAGCGGCGCGCGATGACGGCGCGATCGTACTCGGTGCCGAGCGTGGCCGAGACCACGAACTCGGTCGCGTAGCAGTACAGGTTGATCAGCCCGAGTGCGAGCAGCAGCTTGCCGAGCAGATCGAGGTGGCGCTCGGTGATGAAGGGCTGCAGCGGATAGACGCTGCGGAGCAGCACGGTCAGCACGCTCACCATCGCGATGCCGGCGAACAGGGCGGCGGCGAGGAAGGAGACCGGCATCAGCGCGTCGTGCCAGCCGGGTTCCACGGTTCCCGCGAACATCACCGCCGCCCCGGTCTGCAGCGACACCACGAGCAGCGCTCCGAACAGCGCGATGATGCGGTAGACCAGCGTCCAGCGATGCCAGTGCACGGCGGAGCCGCGCCAGCCCAGGGCGAAGATCCCGTATAGCTGCGCCTGGAACATGTGCCGCCGGCCGGCGTCGCGCTCGCTCGCCCGCCTGCCGCGTGCGACCGCGCGGTCGCGCAGTGTGGCGAGGTCCGGCAGCAGGCCGATATACCAGAAGCTCAGGCACACCAGCAGGTAGCTGACGATGTCGACGGCGTCCCAGTACAGCGGGCTGCGCAGCTGCGGCCAGAGCAGCAGCGTGTTGGGGTAGGGCAGGTTCCAGAAGAAGAACCAGGGCCTGCCCAGGTGGATGATCGGGTAGATGCCGGCGGCCACGGCGGCGATCAGCGCCATCGTCTCGGCGATGCGGTTCAGCGCGCCGCGCCAGGCGAGGTCGGTGAGCAGCAGGATCGCCGAGACCAGCAGGCCGCCGCTGGCGATGCCGATCCACCAGTCGTAGCTGACGATGTCGAGCGCCCAGGTCACCGGGACGTTGTTGCCCCAGATCCCGGTGCCGTCGTAGAGCAGCCAGGCGAGGCAGATGGCGAGCAGCCCGACCAGCGACACGGCGCCGGCGAAGGCGATCCACCAGCGCCTGCCGCCGGGATGCTCGAACACGATCGCCGCGACGTCGCGTCCGATCGAGCGGTAGCTCTGCCCCGGCAGCAGCAGCGCGTCGTCGCCGAAGCTGTAGTCGGTGGCGAGCTCGTCGGCCATGCCTCAGCCCGACCCTTCGCCGGGCGGTGCGATCTTGGCCAGGTAGGTGGTGCGCGGGCGGGTGTTGAGCTCGCCCAGCAGGGCGTAGTTGCGCGGATCCTGCCGCAGTGCCGCGACCGTGCTGGTCCGGTCGTCGAGGTCGCCGAAGCTGATCGCCCGCGTCGGGCAGGCGCCCTGGCAGGCGGTCTGCACCCGGCCGTCCGGGATCGGCGTGTCGCCGCGGTCGGACTCGATGCGCGCGGCCGCGATCCGCTGCACGCAGTAGGTGCACTTCTCCATCACCCCGCGCGCGCGGACCGTCACCTCCGGGTTGCGCTGCAGGGCGATGGAGGGGGCCGCGCCGCCGGAATAGTCGAGGTAGTTGAAGTGCCGCACCTTGTACGGGCAGTAGCCGGAGCAGGCGCGGGTGCCGACGCAGCGGTTATAGACCATGAGGTTCAGCCCCTCGTGGTCGTGCAGCGTCGCCTCCACCGGACAGCCGACCTCGCACGGCGCCTGCTCGCAGTGCATGCACGGGACTGGCTGGAAATGCGTGTTCGGCGCGTCCAGCCCGCCGTCGTAGTAGCGGTCGACGCGCAGCCAGTGCATCTCGCGGCCGAGCGCCACCTGCTCGGGTCCGACGACCGCGATGTTGTTCTCCGACTGGCAGGCGGTCACGCAGGCGTTGCAGCCGATGCAGGCATCCAGGTCGATCACCATGCCCCAGGCCCGCCCGTCGCCGGATCCGCCGTCGGGCCGCGAGCCATACAGGGTCGGCTGGATCGCGCCGGCCGGATCGCCGACTCGGGCGGCACCGATCCTCTGCACCCGGACGAAATCATGTCCCTCCATGGTGGAATGATCCTGCGTCGTCGCCAGCTCCACCCTCTGCCCGGTCTTGCGCAGCGTGGCACCGCGCAGCCGCCAGGCATCGCCGCCGCCGCGCAGACGGTAGGCATCGTAGCCCAGCCCGTCGAAGAGCATCTCCGGCACCTGCCGGCCATAGCCCAGGGTCAGTCCCAGCGTGGCGTCTGACTGCCCGGGCAGGATCCAGATCGCACCCTCGACGGTGCTCCGGTTCGCGCTCACCGCGACACGGTCGCCCTGCGACAGACGCAGGCGCTCGGCGAGTGCCGGGCTGACCGAGATGACGTTCTGCCACACCATCTTGGTCAGCGGCTTGGGCAGCTCCTGCAGCCAGGCGTTGTTCGCGACGGCCCCGTCCCAGACCGTGCTGTCGGGCCGGATCAGCACGTCGAGCCCGTCGCGCGGCGGCACCGGCGGCGGCACCGCGGCCGCGGCCTGAAGCGTCACCGGTACCGGCGGGAACGCCGTGTCCGGCACGAAGCCGCCGTTCAGCATCGTCTGCCATCGCGGCGCGAAGACGTCGTCGCTCGCCGCACGCCGCCAGAAGTCGCGCAACAGCGTGGCACCGCCGCGCGGCTCGGGGTCGCAGAGCTGCGACAGGATCTCCGCCATCGAGCGGCTGCCGTACAGCGGCGCGATCGTCGGCTGCATCAGCCCCACGGTGCCGTCGAGCGAGCGGGCGTCGCCCCACGCCTCCAGCGGATGCGACAGCGGCAGATGCCAGTCGGACCGGTCGGCGGTCTCGTCCTGGTACAGCCCGGCATGGATCTTCAGCGCGACCTTGGGCAGCAGCTCGGCGAAGCCGAGCGCCCCGGGCGCGTCGTAGGCCGGGTTGACGTCCAGCATCAGCAGCGCCTGCGTCTCGCCGGCGGCGATCGCTTCGGCAAGGTGATCCAGCGGCTCGGCGGCGGTCGCGACCGGATCGGTGTAGAAGACGGTCCGGTCGATATTGCCCAGGGCGTGGTTCAGGCGGTGCACCGCTTCGTGCACCTCGGCAGGCTGGGTGGAGC
>CAXTOE010000123.1:0-4238 GCA_964245685.1 uncultured Acetobacteraceae bacterium
GCGACAGCCCGGCACCGCCGCTGATCGCGCTGCTCAGGTTCAGGTTGCCGCTGCCGTCGGCGTAGATCCCGCTTCCGGTGGCGCCCGTCCCGTTCTGGAAGATCAGGGTGCTGCCGTTGGTGAGCGTGGTGTTGCCGCTGGTGTTCACCACCACGCCGCCTCCGTTGTAGCCGAGCAGGCCGACGCTGCCGGTGCCGAAGCCGGCCGGATCGAACACGATCTGGCTCTGCGGCTGCCGCACCGCGCCCTGGGCGCCGTCGATGATCAGGCCGAGATGCATGCTGCCGCCGGCGGCGCCGATCGCGGACGTGTCCTTCTGCAGCCAGTCCACCAGCCGCATGTTGTTGCTGCCGTCGATGTAGCCGCTCTGCTCGAACAGCTCCCCGGTGTTGCCGGCCGCACCCGCCACGCCGGCATTGCCCTTCACCAGCATGCTCGGCGCGGCGATCACGTTGGCCGCGGTGCCGCCGGCGATGCTGATCCCGTCCTGCGCCAGCAGCGGTGCCGTGGCCAGGATCTGGGCGCCGGCGGCGCGCGAGCCCAGCACCAGGTCGCCGGTGATGTCCGACGAGATCAGGCCGCCATTGGCGTTCGAGCCGGTCTTGAAGCTCAGCGCCCCGTTCGGACTGACGTAGGCGACGCCCACTTGGTCGACGTAGAGGCCGCTGCCGCTATAGCCGAACATGCCGATGCTGCCGGGGCCGACGCCGGGCACGTCGAACACCACCTGGCTCTGCGGCGTGATCACGCTGCCCTGGGTGCCGTTGAGGATCAGGCCCAGGCGCATGCTGCCCCCGCCGGAGCCGGCGACGCTGCTGTCCTTCTGCAGCCAGTCGGCGAGGCGGAAATTGTCGATCCCGTCCATGAGCGCGCTGTGCTCGAACATCTCGGCGGTGTTGCCGGCAGCGCCGCTCACTCCCGCGGTGCCCTTGAACAGCATGCTGTCGCCGCTGATGTAGGTCGCCGTCGGCGCCCCGGTGAAGCGCAGCAGGGTCGGCACGTTGCCGGCGAGCTGCAGGTCGTAGCTGTCGGCGGAGGGCAGCACGCTGTGGCTGACCCCCCCGCTGGTGACCGAGGCCAGCGGCGTATAGCCGATCGTCAGGCCGCGGAAGGTGCCCTCGTAGTCGCGCTTGGCGAAGTTCCACTGGTCGAGCTCAAGTCCCTCGAAGGCCTGGATCCTGCTGTTCTCGCCTTCGCTCGGGGTGCTGGTCGCCGGCACCGTCGGGCTGGGGTCGTAGCTCTGCACCCAGTTGTTGATCGTGGCGGTCGTCGGCGTGCCGATATACACCGTGGGCGTCGTATACGGCATGGCCGGGTCGAAGATCGCCGACGGCAGCTGACCGGTCATCGCCCGTCCGCCGCCGGGAACCGTCCAGCCGTTCACGCTGATGCTGCCGCCGGCCGGATCCCAGCCTGTGATCGTGCTGCCGTAGGTGAAGGTCGGGATGTGCTGGCCGATCGGCCAGACATAGGGCACGCTCAGGTAGTAGGTCGTCCCCGAGGCGTAGGAACTATCGCCGGCGGCGTCGGTGACGATCGGGTTGCTCAACGTCGCCACGGTGGTGTTGCTCGCCGTCGAGGTGCTGACCACGGTGGTGCCGGCGGCGATGCCGGGATTGGCGGTGGACAGTGCGGTGCCGACGGGGATCTTGAAGACCCCGGAGAAGGTGAGGCTCGAGCTGCCGACGCTGGTCGCCGAAACGGTCACCGCCGGCGTGTTGTAGGTGACGAAGCCGTAGCGGGTGCCGGCGGGATAGCTGGTGATCGGGCTCTGGTCGGTTCCGCCATCGACCAGCGGCGAGGACAGGCCGACCACCGTGTTGCCGCCCGAGGCGGTGACGCTGGTGACGGTGACCGTCGGCCCGTTGATGCCGCCATGGAAGCTCTTGACGTAGCTGCCGACCCCGATGCTGACCGTGCCGCCGAGGGTCAGCACGCTGTCGCCCGAGTTGGCGGCGCTCGCCAGCGAGCCGGTGACCAGCTGGGCGATCGTCGGATCGATCGCGTTCGTGGTGACCCACATGTTGCGCCGCAGCTGGCTGATCTGCTGCGCGGTGAGCGGCGTCGCGAACTGGATCTGCATCGGCGCGAAGGTGACGCCGCTGCTGACCACGATGCGCGGCGCCAGCGCCGTCGTCTGGTTGTACAGGTTCACCGAGTTGAAGTCGGGATAGGCCGCCATCGCGCTCAGGCCGGCGGGATATCCGTTGTACCCGCTGTTCACCCCGGCGCGCGAGTTGTACAGCGAATGCGAAGTCGAAACGATCGACAGCAGCGTGCCGGTATCGAGAAAACCGTAGGGCGCACCTCGTACCGTCAGCGATCCGCCGCCGTCGAAGTCGGAGAAACCGCCGATCTGCACGCTGTCCGGAGAGGTGTAGGGATCGCCGGTGGTGGGTGTCACCGGCAGGACGCTGACGCGGGTCCCGGTCGCGTCGTTGGAGAAGTTCGCAGTACCCGGCGCCGTGACCGACAGGGACGAGCCGTTCACTGCCTGAGCCTGCGCCACGGCGGCCGTCAGTTCGGCGCCAAGTCCGGAGGCCGCGACGAGCAGGAAGCCGACTGACCGGGCGAATATCATCGCGATCTCCACGTCTGGAAATACGGCGACCGACCGCGGCGCCATGCTTCGGCAGCGGATTTTAAATTGACCCAACCTGAGGAGAAAGCTTTACGGCAAATGTCATGGCATCCGGATCCTGCACCGACGGTCCGATTAAGCTCGATGCGATCGCCATCCTGCCGGACGCGGACAGGAACGGGTCCGCGTTGACGAGCGATCTTGCGCCGCTCATACTTCGTTGCATGTCCACGTCCTGCAGCCATTCCTCGCAGCAACGGAGCCGCTCCTGCCGGCGGACTCCGTTCGCGTCGGGGATGGTAGGGTGGATGCAGACCAAACCCTGAGAACCGTCCTCATCGTGAAGCAGCCCGCCATGTTCCTGGCGGGCTTTTTCTTGACCTGCCGGGAGCCGAGCCACGGAGCCCGACATGCACCTGAGTCTCCCGTTGAGATCCGACGACGACGTCGCCTCGATCGCCCGTGCTGTGATCGACCGAAGCCTGCCGAAGCCGGAATGGACGCATGCCGCCCACTTCGCCGCCGCCCTGTGGTTCCTCGCGACACGACCGACCGTGGATGTGCTGCGGGAGCTGCCGATCGCGATCAGGGCGTACAACGTCGCGACGGGCGTCGCCAATACCCCGAGCAGCGGCTACCACGAGACGATCACCCTGGCCTCGATCCGGGGTGCGCGGTTCCATCTGTGCCGCCAGCTGGACAGGCCGATCTTCGAGACCGCGAACGTCCTGATGGCCTCCGAACTGGGGCGGTCGGACTGGGTTCTGACCTACTGGTCGCGTGATCGGCTGTTCTCGGTCTCCGCACGCCTGAACTGGTGCGAGCCGGATCTCGCCGATCTGCCGTTCTGATCGCTGGAGCGAAGCCGCTGCGAGAGCCTCGCGAGGACGGATCTTGCTCTAGCCGTCGGCAGCCGCGGCGAGTTTGAGGAACCGATCTATGTCGTTGTCCAGGATGTAGGGAATGAACCGGTCCACCTTGTGGTCGGGCCAGTTCCACCATGACAGGGCCAGCAGCCGGTCGATGCGGTGCTGGTCGAAGCGGGTGCGGATCACGCGGCCCGGGTTGCCGACCACGACCGCGTAGGGCGGGATGATGCCGCGCGCGACCGCATGCGCCCCGATCACCGCGCCGTTCCCAATGACGGTTCCGGGAAGCACCAGCACACCGTTGCCGATCCAAACGTCGTTGCCGATGACCACGTCCTTCGCGACGTGATCGACGAGGGCATCGGCGACCTGCGCCGTCGGCCAGTATCGCGCGAGCTCCGCGAACGGATACGAGCTCGCGAGATCGGTCGCGTGGTTGCCCAGTATGATGACGAAGTCGTTCATCGAGCAGTACTTGCCGATCGTCAGCTTACCGAGATGCGGCTCGATGACCTGCGGATTGCCGTAGGAGTGGTCCCCGACGCTCCAGCCATATCTGCTGATCTGGTTCGCGAGCAGGTGGCTGACCTGGAACTCGAACCGCTCGCGGCCGCCGCTCAGCCGGCGCCGCAGGGCAGGGAAGACGAGCGCGTAGGACTCCAGCGCGGCGAGCCCTGCCACCAACGGCTTCAGCGCGTCGGCAGCCAGAAACTCCAGCAGTGCCGCCGCCATCGCCCAGCACAGCGTATCGTCCGCCGCCGCCAGCGCCATGATCATCTCGGGCACCG
>CAXTOE010000123.1:4248-7710 GCA_964245685.1 uncultured Acetobacteraceae bacterium
ACCGAGGAGGACGCCGCGATCCCGCGCAGCGCGGCGAGTATCCGCGCGCCGCACGCCTCGGAGGCCGGCAGCAGCGTGAACTGTTCCCAGTCCAGCGGCGTCGGTCGGTCGATGGTGACCAGCGGCGACTGGCCGTGCGCGGACAGGAACCGCGGTTCCGCCGGGTGCCGCAGCGTCACCAGCTCCGGCCCGAGCGTCCCAGCCTCGAGCCGCAGCGCGATCACCGTCGGCGCCTGCCGCGATCCCGTACGAGCGGCGTCGGCATCGATCAGCAGGTGGACGCCGTGCGGCAACTCCAGCAGGAGCGCCTGCCGCGTCGCGGCCGCACCGTGGACCAGTCGCGCCGCCTCCTGATCGGCGAATCCCACCGAGGTCGCGTGACGCGTCCGCAGGGTGGATGATCGGACCCGCGGCGGCACCACGGACGCGAACTCGCCGGCCTCGGACATCGTGGCTCGTCCCTGCTCATGCCGATCTCCGCGTGGCACCGGCGGTCGCGGCGATCAGGGCTGCGTAGTAGGTTTGCATCGCGCGCAGCTTCTCGATCGCATGTCCTGGCGGCCAGAAATGCACCAGGCCGATGCGGCCGCCGGCGTCGTGCTCGGTGCCCTTCAGGCCGTAGCGGACGAAGCGACTGAGGATGCTGGTATCGACGTTGCCCGCCTTGTAGCCGACATAGTTGGCGACCTCCTGGTCCACCCAGGACAGCGACCCGCGCCCCGACATCCCGGCGTAGCTCATGATGATGGTGCGGATCATGCTCAGCACGTCGCCGTGCTCGTCGAGGTTCAGGAAGCCCAGCGTGCCGCCGTTGAAGCCGCAGGCCTCGCGTGTCTGGAAGCCGTCGCGCTGCAGCAGCGACGTTCCCATCGAGGGCGCGGAGCGGAGCAGCGAGAAATCCTCGATCGGCGCCGCCACGCTCTCCGCCGTGGTCAGCGCGCACAGCATGCGCTCGATCGGCCGGTCGTAGACGATGTCGGGATCGGAGAACAGCAGCGGTTGATACTGCCGCGCCGCGCGATGGTCGAGCAGGAGATATTTCGAGGCGACGTAGCCGGTGAAGTCGCGCGCCTTGACGGTCTGCACCGTGAGTCGCTTCGATGACAGCTTCGGGACCTCGCGCAGCAGGTCTTCCTTGCTCTGGTCGGTGATGACGTGGACGTGCCCGTCATAGTCGCCGAACTCGAGCAGCGACGTCATGCTGAGATGGAGCTGGCTCAGCACCAGCGGCGCGCGGAACGCGGTGAAGAAGACGCACGGGTCGTATCGCCTGATGCGGTCGATCTTCCAGCCACCGATGATGACGTCGTAATAGAACGCGCCTGCCTCCGGCGCGACCGTCGATGCACCGCCGCTCGCCCTCAGCCGCTGATCCCTCCAGAGCTGCACCGTGGTCGCGACGTCGATGGTCACCGCGCCGAGCTGTATGGAGCGGAACCCGGTCGAGATATCCTCGCGCCGCGTCAGCACGCCGGTCGACCGCATCACCCAGTCGGCGCCGAGGATGTGCCTGATCCGCGCGATATCCTCGGGATCGACCAGCTGGAAAGTCTCCCACGCGCTCGGCTTGTCGCGGGTGTAGTCGAGCCTGGAGAAATGCGGGCCGGCGCAGAGATAGTGGCCGTCGCGGGTCACCGTCACGCCTTCGGCCTTCTGCGCGGCGCGAACCGCCAGCCTCTCTCCCGCGGGTCCCGTGATCTCGAACGCAGAGCCCGATCCCTCGCTGTCCTCGATGAAGTCGAGATAATCCGAGCTACGATATTCCGGCGGCAGCTCGAGCTCCAGCAGCCGCTCGAACCAGTCCTCGTCGCGATAGTCGCTCTGGTGGAAGCTCTGCGACTCCGCGTCCACGCGAACGAAGGTTCCCCAGTACGTCATGAGATGCATGTGCCAGGTTCCCGCCGTCGGTGCTCGTGTTGGATCGACATGGTGTTCGAGGGTCGTCGTCGCGCGCAGGCCGCGACGACGATCGCCTCACTCGGCGGCAAGGCTTCCGGCGATCGAGACCCAGTGCGCGTGCCCGTCCGCGAACACCATCATGCCGGTGCCGGATCCGCGGCCCTCGCCGGGCTTGCGGCAATCGGTGCACAGCACCTGCGCGCCCACGACCTGGGGGCCCGGCAAACTCCTGTAGGCGTAGGCAGGAAACACGATCGGTGCGGACGAGGCGACGCCGTTCGGGAAGGAGGCGCGTCCGCTGCGTGCGATCGAGATGCCGATCTTTCCCGAGCCCGCGACCAATGCCAAGCCGCCGTTGTTGTGCGACACGCCGTCATAGTTGTTGAACACCAGCTCGCCGCCGTTGCCGCCGTCGATCCGGCCCTGATGTCCGTTGACCTCCAGGCCGAGATGCACCGAGGCATCGGCCCAGCCGATGCCGGTCCCGTCCTTGGACTGGTACTCGACGACGCGGTCGTCGTCGGTACCGTCGACGTACGCTGAGAACTCGTTCATCTCCTGCGTCTTCCTGATGTTGGAGGCGCCGCCGTTGCCGTGCACGTAGACGCTGTCGCCCTTGATCTCGTTGGTGTCGGCGTCTCCATTGATCGCGAGCATTGTCGGCATGTTGCCGCCGAACAGCAGCAGCTCGTAGGAGTTGGCGCCGGGCTTGACGGCGTGACGGCTGGCGCCGCTGCTGACCTGGCCGAAGGCGGAGTACTCGATGGTCAGCCCCTGGAACGTCGCCGCGTAATCGAGCTTGCCGAAATTCCACTGGTCGAGCTCGAGCCCGGTATAGGCGCTGACCTGGCTGTCCTTGGCGTCGCTCTGGTAGGGATCGTACGACGACACCCAGTTCTCCGCGGTCGCCCCCGTCGGCGCGCCGATCGCGACCGTGGCGGTGTCGTAGGGAGAGTCTGGGTCCAGCAGCGGCGTCGGCAACTGGCCCGCGCCGACGTGACCGCTGCCGGGCACGGTCCAGCCGTTCACCGCGATCCAGCTTCCTCGCGGATCCCATCCGGTCACCGTGCTTCCGTAGGTAATCCGTGACGGTTGCGTATCGGCCGCGATGCCGACGGGCCGCCCGGCACCGTCGAGCCGGCTCTCGACGCTGTATCGCGTGCCCGCGGCCCAGCTCGCGGTGCCGTCCGGCATGGTGACCAGCGGCATCGACAGGCCGACGACGGTGACGTCGTGCTGCGGCTCGTATCGCACCGACCTGACCAGCACCGCCGGCCCGTCGATGCCGAGCCCGAACCCCGCCAGCTTCTCGGTGATGTCGAGCGTGACGCGGCCGCTCAGGGTCAGGGCCGCGTCGCCCGAATGCGCCGCCGCGGCGAGACGTGCCGGGGCGACGCGGACGAGGCTCGGGTCGTAGCTGTTGGTCGAGACCCACATCGAGCGGCGCAGCGTCGCGAGCTGGATCGGCGTCAGGGGCGAGCCGAGCTCGATCCGCGACGGGTTCGCCGTGTAGCGCACCCCGTGCAGGACGAGGCGCGGCGGGATCGCCATGGTCTGGTTGTA
>CAXTOE010000124.1:0-3418 GCA_964245685.1 uncultured Acetobacteraceae bacterium
CGGCGAGAGCGAGCAGCTCGCCGTCAGCGTGTTGGGGCGGGCGAGCCGGCTGCTGACCTCGTTCGACGCGAGGCCCGGCGAGCGGCTGCTGGCGGCGATCGACCTGCGCGGCCGCTACCGCGAGCCGTTCGCCTGGTGGGACGCGAGCTCGGACTGCGCCGATCCGTCCCGCCTCCGCGGCGACCTGGAGCTGCTGCCCCGTCTCGCCGAGAGCGGCCTGTCGGCGGCCGCCAAGGACATCAGCATGGGCGGTCTGATCGGCACCGCCATCATGCTCGCGGAATGCTCGGGGATCGGCCTTTCGATCCGGCCGCACGACGTGCCGCGGCCGCCGGATGCCGACCTCGCGCGCTGGCTCACCGCGTTCCCCTCGTTCGGCTTCCTGCTGACCTGCACCGAGGAAAATTCCGCCGCCGTCATCGAGCGTTTCGCTGCGCGCGGCATCGACTGTGCCGTGATCGGGCAGTGCGAGCACGGCACCCGGATCGAGCTGGTGGAGCGCCGCGAGCGCGCGCTGCTGCACGACCTGTCGGAGACGCCGCTGATCGGCTGCGGGGGCCGCCTCGCATGAACCGGCCGCGCATCGGCATCTTCGCGCATTCGACCAACCCGCGCGGCGGCGTGGTGCACGCCATGCAGCTCGCCGAGGCGCTGTGCGATGCAGGGGAGGACGCGACCCTGCTGGCGCCGTCGCCGCCCGGCCGCCGCTTCTTCCGCCCGACCCGGTGTCCGACGATCCTGATGCCGGCAGCCGAGACGTCCGACGGCGTCGAGCATCTGGTGGCGACCCGGCGGGCGGAGATCGCGGCCTTCCTGCGCTCGGCCGCGGCACCGCGCTTCGACGTCGCGCACGCGCAGGATTCGATCAGCGCACTGGCCCTTTCCGACTTGGTGGGCGAGGGGCGCCGCGGGGGCTTCGTGCGCACCGTGCATCACCTCGACGCCTTCGAGAACCCTCGCCTCGCCGCCTGGCAGGACGAGGCGGTCCGCAGCGCCTCCCGACTGTTCTGTGTCAGCGCGCTTTGCCGGACGCAGCTCGAGCAGCGCTTCGGACGCAGCGCTGCCTGGGTCGGCAACGGCGTCGACATCGCGCGCTTCGCGCCGCGCGACGGCATGTCGGCCGGCAGCCGCACGATCCTCGCGGTCGGCGGCATCGAGGCGCGCAAGAACACGCTCGGCACGCTGCGCGGCTTCCTGCGGCTGATGCGCCGCCCCGACGCGCCGGACCTGCGGCTGGTCATCGCCGGCGGTGCCACCCTGCTCGATCACGCGGACTACCGTCGGGCGTTCGACCGCGAGCTGCAGGCGAGCGGCCAGGCCGACCGCGTGACGGTCGCCGGCGTGGTCGAGGATGCCGAGATGCCCTCGCTCTACCGCGCGGCCGCGATGCTCTGCTTTCCCTCCCTCCACGAGGGCTTCGGCCTGTGCGTCATCGAGGCGTTGGCCAGCGGCATCCCGGCGATCGTCTCCCAGGGCGCGCCGTTCGACGAATACCTGCAGCCCGACGACGCGATACGCGTCGATCCCGCCGACCCGGCCTCGATCGCGGACGGCATGCTGCATGCGTTGCGTCCGGAGGCGATACGTCACGCCCGCACGAACGGCCCGCGCCGGGCGCGCGGCTTCCGCTGGGATCGGGTCGCGGCACGCCACCGCGCGCTCTACCAGCAATCCCGGATGGAGCTGTGCCAGCATGCCTGAGATGCGGTTCCAGCTGCTCTGGCCGGACGGCTCGGAGACGCTGTGCTACTCCCCCTCGCTGGTGGTCGCGGACCATCTCGCCGAGGGCGAGTCCTACGGCGTCGCCGATTTCCTCGGCCGCGTCGGTGCCGCACTGCGCATCGCCAGCGACCGGGTGCAGCAGAGATACGGCATGCCGTGCGCGCGGGCGCACGCCCAGCTCGCGCGCCTCCACGCGGATGCCGAGGCATTCGCGAGGCTGGAGAACGCCTCGGTCACCGTCCTGAGGTTCATCAGATGAGCGCCATCCACCACGACGTCGTCGTCATCGGCGCCGGCCAGGCCGGCCTCTCGGCGAGCTGGCAGCTGACGCGGCGCGGCATCGACCACGTGGTGCTCGAACGGCACCGCCCCGCCCACGCCTGGCGCAGCGAACGCTGGGACAGCTTCTGCCTGGTGACGCCGAACTGGCAGTGCACCCTGCCCGGTCACGACTATGCCGGCGACGATCCGCACGGCTTCATGCTGCGCGACGAGATCGTGCGCTACGTCGAGGACTATGCGGCCTCGTTCGACGCACCGGTGCGCAGCGGCGTGCGCGTGACGTCGCTGCGGCCTTCCGGAGATCGCTACCTAATCCGCAGCGACGAGGCCGCGTTCTCGGCGGGGCAGGTGGTGATCGCCACCGGCGGCTATCACGATCCGATCCTTCCCGCTTGCGCCGCCTCGGTCGATCCCGGAATCGCGCAGATCCAGTCCTCGGACTACCGCAATCCGCAGGCGATGCCGGAGGGTGCGGTGCTGGTGGTCGGCACCGGCCAGTCCGGCTGTCAGATCGCCGAGGATCTGCATCTCGCCGGACGTCAGGTGCATCTGTGCGTCGGCGAGGCGCCGCGGGTGGCGCGACGCTATCGCGGCCGCGACGTGGTCGAGTGGCTGCACCTGATGGGCTACTACGACATCCCGGTGGACGAGCACCCGCTGCGCGAAGGGGTGCGCGACAAGACCAACCACTACGTCACCGGCCGCGACGGCGGCCGCGACATCGACCTGCGCCTGCGCGCGACGCAGGGCATGCAGCTCTACGGTCGGCTGCTCGACCTCCAGGGCAGCGTGGCCCGCTTCACGCCAGACCTCGCCCACAACCTCGACGCCGCCGATGCGGTCAACGAGAGCATCAAGCGCAGCATCGATGGCTGGATCGCCAAGCAGGACGTCGAGGCGCCGACTGAGCCGCCGTACGTGCCGCCCTGGCGCCCCGCCGCCGAGCGCCTGTCGCTGGATTGCCGGCACGCCGGCATCACCAGCATCGTCTGGTGCATCGGCTTTCGGATGAATTTTGGCTGGGTGGAGGCGCCGGTGTTCGACGATCGCGGCCTGCCCCGCCACCATCGCGGGATCACCACGCAGGACGGGCTCTACTTTCTCGGCCTGCCCTGGCTGCACAGCTGGGGCTCCGGTCGCTTCTCCGGCATCGCGCGCGACTCCGCCCACGTCACGGAGGCGATCGTGCGGCGCCTGCGATCTTGAGCAGCCGCCTCGCACCCGCCGACATCAGCTGGCTGCCGCAACTCGGCCACGTCTCGGGCCCGATCTACCGCGCCATCGCGACCGCCATCGGCGAGGCGATCCGCAGCGGCGGCCTGCAGCCCGGCGACCGGCTGCCGCCGCACCGCAGCCTGGCGCGCGCGCTGGCGGTCGACATCACCACCGTCACCCGCGGCTACGCGGAGGCGCA
>CAXTOE010000124.1:3428-7576 GCA_964245685.1 uncultured Acetobacteraceae bacterium
GGCTGGTCGAGGCCACCACCGGCAGCGGCACGTTCGTGCGCGCTGGCGCGCATGGACACGGCGAGCGCGGCGTCATCGACCTGACGATGAACCTGCCGCCAGCCCCCCCCGGCTTCCCGCTCGGCCGTGTCATCCAGGACACCGTGGCACGGCTGCTGCGCCAGCAGGATGTCGGCACGCTGATGTCGTATCGCTGGGGTGCGGGCACCGCCGAGGACCGCGCCGCCGGCGCCGCGTGGCTGCGCCCGTGCCTCGGCCGCATCGACCCGCAGCACCTGCTGGTGTTCCCCGGCGCGCAGAGTGCGATGCTCGCCGTGCTGACCACGCTGACCCGATCGGGCGACGTGATCCTGAGCGAGCGCATCACCTATCCCGGCATCAGGGCGCTCGCGGCACAGCTCGGGCTGATCCTGCACGGCGTCGAGGGCGATCGCGAGGGGATCTGCCCGGACCGGCTGGAGGAGGCATGCCGCCGCTTCCGCCCTCGCCTGCTCTACGTCAATCCGACGATCCAGAACCCGACCACGATCACCCTGCCGGCGGCGCGGCGGCGCGCCCTTGCCGAGGCCGCGCGCCGGCAGGAGCTTGCGATCCTGGAGGACGATGCCTACGGCCTGTTCCCGACGCAGCCGCACGCGGCGATCGCGAGCTTGGCGCCGGAGCGCACCTATTATGTCGCCACCGTCGCCAAGAGCCTCTCCCCCGGGCTGCGCATCGGCTACTTGCTGGCCCCCGGCCAGTCGCAGACCATGCGTCTGACCGCCGCACTGCGCGCCACCGCGCTGGCAAGTTCCGGGCTGCTCAGCGGTATCGTCACCAGCTGGATCAAGTCTGGACAGGCCGCGGAGATCCTGGCGGCGGTGCGCGCCGAGGCAGCGGCGCGCCAGGTGATCGCGCGCGCCTTGCTGCTCGAGGCCGACGCCGATGCACATCCGGAAGGGTTGCACGTCTGGCTGCGCCTGCCGCGACACTGGCAGGCGCCGGGCTTCGCCGCCTACGTGCGCAAGCAGGGTCTGTCGATCGTGCCGGAGGACGCTTTCTCGCTCGATCCGAACGGCCGTCGCGCGGTCCGGATCGCGCTCGGTGCCGCGCTGGACCGCGGCAGCCTGACCGAGGCGCTGCGCGCCGTGTCCGCTGCACTGTCGCATCACGTGCCAGAAGCCTACGGCTCGGTCGTCTAACGCCTGATCGTCTCAGGCTGGATCAGCCTGAGACGTGAATCAGTCACTGGAACAATGATCTAGAGCGGCTGGCGCCCGAGAACAAGGGCTCTGCCCTTGACCCGCTGGAGCCGCAGGCCCCAGATCCCAATTCCAGAGAAGGGTTTTCAAAGGCTTGCCTTTGATGGGGTCAAGGGGCGACGCCCCTTGCTCTGCCTCCTGTGCCGTCGTCGCTGCGGGTGGAGGCGTGGACCACGCGGACGACCGCCTCGCGCAGCTGCTGCACCGCCGTCTCCAGCACGCCGGCGGTCTGCCGCACCGCGGCGGCCTGCCTGTCGGTCTCGCCGGCGGCGCCGCGCAGGTCGTCGGTGCGCTGCGACATCTGGTTCGCGGCACCCGCCGTGGCGCCGACGCTGCGCGCGATCTCCGCGGTGGCCGCACTCTGCTCCTCGACCGCTGCGGCCACCGAGGTGGTGATGCCGTCGATCTCGCCGATCATCGTCACCATCTGGGCGACCTCTGCAGCGGCATGGGCGGTGGCCTGCCGCACCCCGCTGATCTGACGGGTGATGTCCTCGGTGGAGCGCGCGGTCTGGGTGGCCAGCTGCTTGACCTCGCTGGCGACGACGGCGAAGCCCTTGCCGGCGTCGCCGGCACGGGCGGCCTCGATGGTCGCGTTCAGCGCCAGCAGGTTGGTGCGAGCGGCGACGTCGGCGATCTCCTCGGTCACCTGGCCGATCTGCTGCGCCTGCTGCGACAGCGCCTCGATGCTGTCACGGGCGCCGCGCCCCGCCACCACCGCCTTCTGTGCCGCGGTGCTGGAATGCGAGACCTGCTGCATGATCTCGCCGATGGACGCGCTCAATTGCTCCGCTGCGCTCGCCACGGTCTGCGCGGTGAGCAGCGTCTGGCCGGCTGCTGCCGCCGCCTCGGAGGCATTGTGACCGGTCCGCGCGGCCGTGGCCGACATCGCCTCGGCGGTCGTGGACATGTCGGTGGTGAGCGAGCTGACCGTCTCGACGGCGAGGCCGGCGTCGTGCTCGATCGTCTCCGCCATCTTCCTCAGCGCTTGGCGGCCGTCGCGTTCCGCCGCCGCGTAGGTCTCCAGCAGCACCTCGAGATCGAGCCACGCCGCCTTGTTCAGCGCCGAGCGCAGCGCCGCCCTGTCGTCGCGCCTGCGAGACCGGAACAGCCTGCGGACGGGCTTGCAGTCCTCCGCCACACCGAGGTCCCTGATGATGCCGTCGATGACGCTCGCGTGGCAGATCGCGACCGCGAACCCGGGGATGCCGTTGCCGTAGAAGGCGGAGCCGAGCGCCTCGGCAGACTCCGGGAACCCATTTCCGAAATCGCCGGCCACCACGCGCGCCCAGTGTGCGAGCCGGACCTGCCGCACCGCCGGAGTCATCAGGGCGGCCTGCATCTCGGGCCAGCCGGCGAAGGCGCCGTGCAGCTCCTCCAGCAGCGCGGGGAGCCGTCGCGACGCGAACTCCCGTAGGCCGTTCAGGGTGCGTATGTCGTCGTCGGTGATGCGGAAGGCGGCGAGACGCTTTTCCTGCTCGGAGGTGCCCGTCATGACGCTGTGCCTCGGGATCGATGTTACGGCGGCCCTCCGCCACGCGGGATGATGGTCGCCGCGAGCATCCAGCGCCGCTCACCGAGCGGCTGCGCGACACGATGACGTCTCGATCTCCCGAGCACGATGATGCGGCACGATGGTAAAGCAACGATTAACGCGAGGCGGCCGGCACCCGCCTGATCCGCAGCCGTTCGCTCAGGTCGGGCTGAGCCACAGCGGGTCGGTCAGCCGGCTCACGAACGCCGCGTGCGCCTCCAGCGTCGCCGCGTCGGGCGTGATCGGACGCGGGATGCGGGCCGCCTGCAGCGCGTAGGACACTACCGGGCGCCCCGCTCCCAGGCCACCCTCCGTCGCCAGCGCGAGCCCGCGCTGCCGCCCACCGATCAGCTCGAGATAGACCTGCGCCAGCAGGCGGCAGTCGAGCAGCGCGTTGTGTGTGGTGCGCTCCGAGAGGTCGATCGCGTAGCGGCGGCAGAGCGCGTCCAGGCTGTTCGGCAGTCCCGGAAACCGTGTCCTGGCCATGTCCAGGGTGTCGACCATGCGCGCGCGATCCAACGGCGGCAGCTCCAGCCGACGCAGTTCCGCGTCGAGGAAGCCGATGTCGAACGAGGCGTTGTGCGCGATCAGCGGGTGGTCGGCGATGAAGCGGAGGAAATCGTCGACGATCTCGCTGAACCGCGGCTTTCCGATCAGGTGCGCGCGCGTGTAGCCGTGCACGCGCGACGCCTCCTCGGGGATGTCGCGCTCCGGATCGACCAGCACGTGGTAGTGCCGACCCGTCGGCAGGTCGTCGACCATCTCCAGGGCGGCGATCTCGATCACCCGGTCGCCGGTGGCGGGATCGAGACCCGTGGTCTCGGTGTCGAACAGCACGGCGCGCTTCATCGCCCCCTCCCCTCTGCAGGATCCCTCAGCCGGCGCAGCAGGCGCCTGATCTGGCGCAGGCTGTGCCAGCGTGACAAGCCGGTGCGGATGACCACGTCGGCGCGACGCCGCTTCTCCGCGTCCGGCATCTGCCGCGCGATCAGCGCCGCCGCCTCCTCGCCGGTCATGCCGCGGCGTCGCCGCACGCGGCGGACCTGCGTGGCGACGGGCGCCGAGACGACCACGACCAGATCGCATCCCGACCGGCCGCCTCGCTCCAGCAGCAGCGGGACGTCCAGCACCGCCCAGCGGCAACCGCGTCGTCGGGCGCGCTGCAGGAAACGCCGCTGCGCCTCGCGCACCATCGGATGCAGGATCGCCTCCAGCGCGCGGAGCCGGGAGGGATCGGCGGTCACCAATGCGCGCAGCCGGGCGCGGTCGACACGGCCGTCCACCACCGCCTGCGGCAGCAGGGCCGCGATCGCCGGCACCGCGGCGCCGTGCCGCCCCTGCAGCCGGTGCACCGTGCGGTCGGCGTCGAACAC
>CAXTOE010000125.1:0-546 GCA_964245685.1 uncultured Acetobacteraceae bacterium
GGCGCGATCAGGATGTGATCGGGCAGCAGCGGCTCGTCCTCGCCCGCTTCCCGGCAGGACCGCGCGCCGAGCCGGTCGATGTGCTCGGCGAGGCTGCGCGTGAACAACGGCGGCATGTGCTGGGTCACGATGACCGGGACCGGCAGCGGCCTAGTCAGCGCCCGAAAGAAGGAGAACAGCGCCTGCGGACCACCCGTGGAGCTGCCGACCGCGAGCAGCAGCGGTGGTCTGGCAGGAGCTGGGCGCAGCGCGAAGGCATTCGCCGGACCGGAGGCGGAAGTGCCGGCGCTCCCATGGGCCGTCGGCGGCCTCGAGCCGCAGCTGCCGCCCTGGCGTCGCAGCTTCGCCTGTCCCTTGACCTTCGCCAGGATCTCGCGCGCGAAATCCTCGGTCTGCCGCACCGCCGGCTTCGGAACGTAGTCGGCGGCTCCGGCCTGCAGGGCCTGCATCGCGATCGCGCCGCCGAGCGTCGTGAGGGCAGAGGCCATGATGACGCGCACGCTGGGATCGCTCCTGAGCAGCAGCGGCAGCGCCGTCAGCCCGTCC
>CAXTOE010000125.1:556-7555 GCA_964245685.1 uncultured Acetobacteraceae bacterium
CTTGAGGATCTCCGCGGCCTTCTCGCCGTCCGCGGCGAGGCCGGCGACCTCGATGCTCGGATCGCTGCGCAGGATCCGCGAGATCGCCGAGCGGATCGTGAAGGAGTCGTCGCAGACCAGCACGCGGACCCGCGTGATCGCGCTCTTGCAGTCGATGTGGTTCATGATGCTCAATCGCTCGGCTTCAGCAGACCGATCTGCTCCAGCTTGCCGAGCAGGATCGCGTCGTCGAACGGCTTCATGATGTATTCCTGCGCGCCGGCCGTCATGGCCGAGAGGATGAAGTCGGGCTCGTTCTCGGTCGTGCACAGGATCACCGAGGGATCGTCGTCGCCGAACTCCCGCCGCAGGGCGTTCAGGCACTCGATGCCGTTCATGATCGGCATGTTCCAGTCCAGCAGCAGCGCGTCCGGGCGCTGCCGCCGGACATGCTGCAGTGCCTCGGCGCCGTCGCACGCTTCATCCACGTCGAACCCCGCCTGTTCGAGGATGCGGCGCGCGATCCTGCGCACGACCCGGCTGTCATCGACCACCAGGATACGCCCGGCGCTGCCCGCCGGCGGCGGAACGGCACAGCCATCCATCACGCGGCCGCCTTTTCCAGGAACAGCAGCCGGCTGATATCGAGCACCACCATCAGCCGCTCGGGGAGACGGAAGATGCCGCGGCCGAACTCGATCCACGCGGCGCCGAGCGTCGGCGGCGGTGCTTCGAGCTCGTTCACGTCCAGCGTCAGCACCTCGAGCGCCTGGTCGACGAGCAGCGCGTAACCGCCGCCTGCCTCCTCGCAGACGACCGCGATCGGCTTGCTGCCCGCTGCCGCCGGCGTCAGCGAGAGGCGCCGGCGCAGGTCGATGGCGGTGACGATACGGCCGCGCAGGTTGATGTTGCCGGCGATCTCCGGCGGCGACAGCGGGATACGGGTGACGATGCTGTCGCAGATCACGTCGCGTACGGCGAGCACCGGCACGCCGCAGAGCTGTCCGTGCACCATCAGCGTCAGGAAGCCCTGTTCGCACTTCTCCGGGCCGAGGGCGCCGGCATCGACTTGGTTTTTCATGGTCACGTCGTCCCGGTCAGGCGGCCACTTGATGCGACAGGCACTGCTCAAGGCTGGTCAGCAGGGCCTCCCGCTCGAATTTGCGTATGTAGTCGGTGAACCCCGCATCGCGTCCGGCCTGAACGTCGTCGGAGCCGCTCAGGGCGAGCATCGGCAGGTCGGCCCAGCTTCCGCCTTCGCGCACCTTGCGGGCGAAGCTGTAGCCGTCCATGCCGGGCATCTCGATGTCGGAGACGATCGCATCGAAACGGCGGCCCGCCTCGCGCATGGCGAGCGCCTTCTCGGCGGTGCCGGCGGTGGTGACCTCGTATCCCGCAGCCGACAGGCTGGGGACCAGCAGGTTGCGGAAGAAGTCGCTGTCCTCGACCACCAGCACCCGGGACCGGCTCTTGCGGGAGGCGGCGGTGGGCTGGAACCAGCTCCGCGACGCCTGCGTCAGCCAGTAGCCGGCGTCGACGATCTCGGTGGCGCGGGCGCCGATGATCGCGGTGCCGAGCAGGCCGGCGCGGTCGCTGGCGATCTCGATCTGCATGTCGTCACTGACGACGTCGAGGATCTCGTCGACCATCAATCCGATATGCTGGTCGCCGTCGCTGATCACCAGCACCGGCTGGATCTCGCTCGCCTGGTTGATGTTCGGATCGAGTGCCACCAGCGGCATCAGGCCGCCGCGATACTGCGTCACCAGGCGCGATCCGGTGATCTCCAGCCGAGCGCGGGGGATCATCTCCAGTCTGGCGATCAGCGCCAGCGGCAATGCCTTCTGGGCACCGGCACCGGCACGCACCAGCAGCAGGTCGCGACGCTCGTCCTCCGCGGGTGTTGTCTCGGCCTGGCGCGCGCTGGCGTCCGCACCCGCACCGAGCCCGCTCTCGCGCGCGATCCCGAGCGGGTCCAGGATCATGATCACGGATCCGTCGCCGAGGATGGTGTTGCCGCTGAACAGCGGGATGTGGCGTATCACCGGCGCCACCGGCTTGACCACGATCTCCTCGGTGTCGAACACCTGCTCCACGATCAGGCCGAGGCGACGGGTGCCGACCGAGACCACGACCACGATCTTCTCGGCGATGCCGACGCCGTGTGCGTCATCGTCCAGGCGCAGGATGCGCGACATCGAGACCAGCGGCAGCAGCCGGTCGCGCAGCCGCAGCACCTGGGCCCCGTCGATCGTCTCCAGCACCATGTCGGGCTGCGCGCCGGGAAGCACGATCTCGACCACGCAGATCTGCGGGATGGCGAAGCGCTCGCCGGCGGTGCCGACGATCAGGGCCGAGACGATGGCCAGCGTCAGCGGGATCTTGATCAGGAAC
This sequence comes from uncultured Acetobacteraceae bacterium, assembly GCA_964245685.1. Taxonomy (GTDB): domain Bacteria; phylum Pseudomonadota; class Alphaproteobacteria; order Acetobacterales; family Acetobacteraceae; genus Lichenicoccus. Next base: position 2,930 of record CAXTOE010000125.1, read on the forward strand.
TGCGAGCCACGGCCGAGCTTGCTGTGCAGGTCGATGGTGCCGTTGATGCGCTCGATGTTGGTCTTGACCACGTCCATGCCGACGCCGCGTCCGGAGACGGAGGTCACCGCCGCCGCGGTGGAGAAGCCGGCGTGGAAGATGAAGCGGCGGATCTCGTCCTCGCTCATCCGCCGCAGCTTGTCCTCGCTGACCAAGCCCTGGGAGACGGCGCGGGCGCCGATCCGGGCGAGATCCATGCCGCGGCCATCGTCGCTGATCTCGATGACGACGTGGCCGCCCTCGTGGCGGGCCGCGAGGGTGATGGTGCCCGCCTCGGGCTTGCCGACCCTGCGGCGCTCAGTCGGCAATTCGAGACCGTGATCGGCGCTGTTGCGGATCATGTGGGTGAGCGGATCCTTGATCAGCTCCAGCACCTGGCGGTCGAGCTCGGTCTCGGCTCCGCGCGTCACCAGCTCGATCTTCTTGCCGAGATCGTGAGCGAGGTCGCGCACCAGCCGCGGCAGCGTGTTCCAGGCGGTGCCGATCGGCTGCATGCGTGTCTTCATCACACCCTCCTGCAGGTCCGAGGTGAGCTGGGACAGGCGCTGCATGGGGGTGGCGAGGCTGGTCTCCTGGCTGTCCTGCGCTCCGCTCGACTCGCGCTGACCGCTGCGCATGATCTGCAGCAGCTGGTTGCGCGTCAGCACGAGCTCGCTGACCAGCGTCATCAGGTTCTCGAGCATGTCGACGCCGACGCGTATGGTCTGGCTCCTGCCAGACGTGTCGGCCTGAGCGGCCTCCGGCGAGGTCCGCTCTGCCTGCGCCGCCGCATCGCTCGTCTCGGTGCGGACAGGCTCCGGCGGCGGCGCAGGGAGTGCCGATGGCGGCGTGCTCGGCGCTGCGGGAGCCTGCGGTGTGGCCCGGCCCTCGGCGAGATCGTTCAGGGCGGCGATCAGGGGGGCATCGTCGCCCTCGGGCTCGTCCAGCCCGCGGTTGAGGGTATCGACGATGAGCCGGATACGGTCGATCGCCGCCAGCACCAGGCCGATCCCGTCGGAGTCGATACGCAGTGCCCGGTTGCGGAGCTTGTCCAGCACGGTCTCCGCCGCGTGGGCCACCTTCTCGAGCCGGCAGAGCCCGAGGAAGCCGCAGGTGCCCTTGATCGTGTGCACCAGTCGGAAGATCAGCGACAGGGTCTGCTGATCGTCCGGGGCGCGCTCGAGCCGGACCAGGGCGAGATCGAGCTCCGAGAGGCTCTCCAGGGTCTCGGTCACAAAATCGGCGAGCAGGTCGTCCAAGCCGGAGCTCCATGCGTTAGGATGGCGTTGCGCAGGCCGAGCATCGGCGATGGACTTGAAGATTCAGTAAACGAGGAGGACGCCGTTGCAGGAGCTCTACAGATCGCTGATCGAGCCCGGTCAGTGGGTCGTGCATCCCTCGCATCCGGAATGGGGTTCGGGTCAGGTGCAGTCCGCGATCGGCGCGCGGGTGACGATCAATTTCGAGCACCGCGGCAAGATGCTGATCAATGCGGCGGTGGTCGATCTCGAGATCCAGCCTTCGTGAACGGTCACACTCGGTGAAGGCATCCTTCGAGCCGGTGATCGATCCGTTCGGCCGCCACATCCATTATCTTCGCGTATCGGTGACGGATCGCTGCGACATGCGCTGCGTCTACTGCATGGCGGAGGAGATGACGTTCCTGCCGAAGCCCGAGGTGCTGGATTTCGACGAGCTGGCGCGGTTGTGCGACGCGTTCATCGGCACCGGCGTCCGGCGCATCCGGATCACCGGGGGAGAGCCGCTGGTGCGGCGCGGCGTGACGGAGTTCGTCGCTCGGCTCGGCCGGTCGCTCGGGCGCGAGGCCGGTCGACCTGGCCTCGACGAGTTGACCCTCACCACCAACGGCAGCCGTCTCGCGGCCCATGCGCGAGGCCTGCGCGAGGCGGGTGTCCGGCGGATCAACGTCAGCCTCGATACCCTCGATGCCGGTCGCTTCGCCGCCGTCACCAGGGTCGGGCGCCTGGAACGCACCCTGGAGGGCATACGTGCCGCACGCGAGGCCGGCCTCGCGGTGCGGATCAACACGGTGGCGATGCGCGACGTCAACGAGGACGAGTTCGACGCGCTGATCGCCTGGTGCGGCGAGATCGGCGCCGACCTGTGCCTGATCGAGACGATGCCGATGGGCGATGTCGGCGAGGACCGGACCGACCGCTACCTGCCGCTGTCGCTGGTGCGCGCCCGGCTGCGCCGACGCTGGACGCTGCAGGACATCCCCTATCGCACCGGTGGCCCGGCGCGCTACGTCCACGTCGCCGAGACCGGACGCCGGGTCGGATTCATCACGCCGATGACGCACGAGTTCTGCGGCAGCTGCAACCGGGTCCGCCTGAGCTGCACCGGCACGTTGTACATGTGCCTGGGACAGGACGACGCCGCCGATCTGCGCGCGCCGCTGCGCGCCGGAGTCGACGAGGCCGGGCTGCAGCGGGCGATCCGCGAGGCGATCGCGCGCAAGCCGAGGGGACACGACTTCCTCATTGGTCCTGCGCAGCAGCCTCGCGGCCCGGCGCGGCACATGAGTGCCACCGGCGGCTAGGGCAAGATCGGCTCTGAAGGAGCCGATGAACTTGCTCTAGATCATTGTCCTAGCGACTGATCGGGAGCCGATCCTGCTCCAGGAGCCTAGTAGTCCGGTGGCGTCATCATCGCGGAAGGCGGAGCGGTGAGGCCCGGCGTCGCATCATGACGGTGCGGCATCGCTCTGCCCGCCGAGGTGGCGGTGCAGCCGCCGGCGAGGGCGAGCAGGGCAAGCATCGCCGCGAGGATGCAGGGGGACAGACGACGCTGCCGTGGCCGGAGCATCAGCTGTCCGACGGCGTCGGCGCCGACCGCAGCAGGGCATCGGAGCGGTCCTCCAGCGCCACCGCGAGCGGGATGGTGAACTGCCCGGGCCTGAGCGGCTTGGGCTGGTTCGCCGAAGGCGCCCAGCCGGTCATCATCGCCAGGCGCAGCACCGTCCGGTGCGGCAGCGGCTCGCCGAGGGCGGCGAGCGCGGTGGCGAACAGCGCGCGCGGCGCGATGCGTCGGTCGCGCAGCATCACGGCGTTGCCCTCGCCCGCCGCACGCAGGTCGCGCAGCAGCGCCAGCGGGTCCCGGTAGGCCAGCACGATCTCGTCCGCATCCGCCACCGGCAGGGCGAAGCCGGCCCGCTGCAGCAGGCCGGCGCAGTCGCGCAGCTCGGGAAACGGGGAGACGCGTGGCGAGGCGCCACCGGCCACCTCCACCTCCGCGTGCAGCAACGCCGTGCGCAGGTCAGACAGGGTCGGGAGCACCGGCATGCTGGCCAGGAACAGCCCGTCCGGTTTCAGCGCGTGGCGAAGCTGGAGCAGCGCGCCGGGAAGGTCGTTGATCCAGTGCAGCGACAGGCTGGCCACGATCAGGTCGAAGCTGCCGGCCGCGAAGGGAAGCCACTCCTCGTCTGCGACCACGGACGTGCCGCCGGAACGGCTCAGCATCGCGGCCGAGAGGTCGCAGCAGACGGTCTCGATGCCGCGCGCGCGCAACACCGGCGCCACCGACCCGCGACCCCCGACGTCGAGCGCGCGGGTGAAGCTGCGCTTGACGTCGTCGAGCCGGTCGAGGAGCCGCTCGGAGGCGGCCTCGAGGATGTCGGTGACCGAACCGACGGTCGCGGCGGCGCGGTCGCGGTGCAGACGTATCGCCTCGCGGTCGAAGATGACGCTGTCGTCCATCTCCGGCATGTGCAGGGCCGGCGGCGGTTTGCCAAGGGTCGGCCGGCGATTGCATCGCGGCGCAATACATCCTATGGTTGTTCCCATGCAACTGACGCGAGACAGGGTGACGGAGCTGGCGAGCTGGAGCGGACGTCTGCTGCTCGATCTCGTGCTGCCGCCGCAATGCCCGACCTGCGATGCGATCGTGGACGAGGCGGGGCGGTTCTGCCCGGCCTGCTTCAAGCGGGCGGACTTCATCGTCGAGCCGTGCTGCCGGCGATGCGGCGTCGGGTTCGCCAGCAGCGGCGAGGCGGGGCTGGTGCGGATCTGCCCGGGCTGCCTCGAGCAGCCGCCGGCGTGGGGACGGGCACGTGCCGCGTTCAGCTACGACGATTTCTCCAAGCAGATCATCCTGCCGCTGAAATATGCCGACCGCACCGAGAATGCGCGCTTCCTGGCCTCGCACATGGCCCGTGCAGGGGCTTCGCTGCTGCGCGACGCCGACCTGCTGCTGCCGGTGCCGCTGCACCGCCGTCGGCTGTTCAGCCGGCGCTACAACCAGGCCGCCCTGCTGGCTCTCCAGATCGGTCGGCTCGCCGGCTGCCAGGTGATGGTGGACGGGCTGGCGCGCATCAGACCGACGCGCAGCCTCGCCGCCTGTGCCGCGGCCGAGCGCGCCGAGGTCATCCGCGGCGCGATCGCCTGCCGGCAGGAGAGGCGGCATCGGCTGGAGGGGCGGAGGGTCGTGCTGGTCGACGACGTTCTGACGACGGGATCGACCGCCTCGGCCTGTACAGTGGCGCTGCTGGAGGCGGGTGCTGCGAGCGTGGACCTGCTGGTCGCGGCGCGGGCGGCGCGCGCGGTGCATTGACCCTTGCGCTGAGGATCGGTCATCACAACCCTATGA
>CAXTOE010000126.1:0-2916 GCA_964245685.1 uncultured Acetobacteraceae bacterium
GCCCCGCTGATGCCGGTGATCAAGGGTGAGTTCCACCTGAGCATCGGCCAGATCGCCAACATCAACATCGCGGCGGTCAGCGTCACCATCCTGGCGCGCTTCCTGATCGGCCCGCTGTGCGACCGCTTCGGGCCCCGCCGCGCCTAAACCGCGCTGCTGGCGCTGGGCGCTGCCGGTCATGGGCATCGCCTGCGCCACCTCCTACCAGGCGTTCCTGATCTTCCGCCTGGCGATCGGCGCCATCGGCGCCAGCTTCGTGATCACCCAGTTCCACACCTCGATGATGTTCGCCCCCAACGCGGTCGGCACCGCGAACGCGACCGTCGGCGGCTGGGGCAACGCCGGCGGCGGCGTCACCCAGAGCGTGATGCCGCTGATCCTCGCAGCCCTGCTCAGCCAGGGCGTGCAGCACGCGCTCGGTTGGCGCATGGCGATGCTGGTGCCGGGGGCGATGATGCTGGTCGTCGCGGTGCTATACTGGCGCTGCACCCAGGACACGCCGGACGGCAACTTCGCCGAGCGGCGCGCACGCGGCATCACCGAACTTGGCACCAAGAAGGGCGGCTTCGGCGTGTTCCGGAAGGCGGCCGGCAACTACCGGGTGTGGATGCTCGCCACCTGCTACGCCGCCGGCTTCGGCGTCGAGATCTTCATCCACGGCGTCGCCGCCAGCTACTACGTCGACCGCTTCGGCCTGTCGCTGACCAGCGCCGGGCTCGCCGCCGACAGCTTCGGCCTGCTCGCCCTGTTCTCCCGCGCGCTCGGCGGCATCTTCTCGGACCGGGTCGCCCGCACCCGCGGGCTGGACGGCCGGATCTGGCTGCTGTTCGGGCTCATGGTCGGCGAGGGCATCGGCCTGTTCGCCTTCTCCAGCATGGGCACCGCCGGATCGGCGATCCTGGCGATGCTCGCCTTCGGCATGTTCACCCACATGTCCTGCGGGTCGATCTACGCCCTGGTGCCGTTCGTCGACCGCAAGGTGCTGGGCGGTGTCTGCGGCATCATCGGCGCCGGCGGCAATAACGGCGCGCTCGCCGCCGGCTTCCTGCTCAAGGGCGTCGGCGGCCTGCCGAACGCCCTGTTCGACCTGGGCTGGATCGTGCTCGGCTGCGCCTGCTGCGCCGCCGTGATCCGCTTCTCGCCGCAGCACAAGCGGAGCGAGCAGCAGCTCTACGACGAGGCCGTGGCGCAGCGCCTGGGCGTCGTCCACGCCATGGCCTAGCAGCCCATCGGATCGGGGTCTGGGGCCCCCGGCCCCAGTGGGTCAAGGGCAGAGCCCTTGCCTGCTCTCTCTCGGCATCCTGCTAGACGTGGATCAGACCGGAGCGCTCCATGCGCCGGCGCGACTCCGCGATGCCCGCGATGACCGCGGTCGCCGCCTCCAGCGCGCGTATGCCGGCGCGCGCATCGACCAGCACCGGCTCGTCGTCCAGGCAGGCGGCGACGAAGGCGGCGTGCTCGGCGGCGAGCGTGTCGTGCTCGTCCCACGACACCACCTCGCGCCGGAAGCCGCCGGCGCCGGGCAGCAGCATGCCGCGCTCGCGCCCGATCATGGTCAGCTCGCGGGCGACGAAGTCGGCCGACAGGTAGCCCTCCTCGGAGAACAGCCGCATGCGTCGCTCGGTCTTCAGCGAGATCCGGCTGGCGGTGATGGTGGCGACGCAGCCGTTGGCGAAGCGCACGCGCGCGTTGGCGATGTCCTCGTGGGCGCTGCTCACCGCGCTGCCGAGCGCGTCCACGCTCTCGATCGGGCTGTCGACGATCGCCAGCACCAGGTCGAGGTCGTGGATCATCAGGTCGAGGATGACCGACACGTCGGTGCCGCGCGGCTTGAACGGCGCCAGCCGCGTCGCCTCGATGTAGAGCGGCCGGGTGATGCGCCGGGTGATCGCGTCGTGCTCGGCGGAGTAGCGCAGCAGGTGGCCGACCTGCAGCACCCGCCCCCGCTCGGCCGCCAGTGCGGCGAGCCGGTGCGCCTGCTCCAGGCTGGAGGCGATCGGCTTCTCGATCAGCACGTGCCGCCCGCCCTCCAGCGCCATACGGGCGAGGTCGAAATGCGCCTCCGCGGGTGCGGCGACGATCAGCGCGTCGCAGGCCTCGAGCAGCGCCGGCAGCGCCAGCACTGGCACGTCGCCCGCCTCGGAGGCCACCGCCGCGGCGCGCGCCTGGTCGGGATCGTGCAGCCCGACCAGCACGGCGCGGGGGGCGGAGGCCACCTTCAGCGCATGGAAGCGGCCGAAATGGCCGGCGCCGGCGATGCCGATGCGCAGCCTGCCCGATCGATCGGCCTGCGCCTCGCCTCGCCGCCGGCCGAACCCGAATGCCATGGACCCCGCCGCCGCCGTGAGGCTCCTGGGTAGCAGGAGAAGTTGCATCCGGAGAAGCACATCGTCATGTTCCGGCCGGTCCCACTCGCCGGTCCCATTCGGCGGTCCCACTCGGCGGTCACGGAGCGCTGTTCCAGCATGATGTACTACAGCCGTGCGAAGACGGCCTCCGTGCTGGGCGTCTGCGCGCTCGGCCTGCTGCTCTGCCTGCCGAACTTTCTCGCCGCTCCCGGCCGCTTCCTGCCCTGGCGGCAGATCCACCTGGGGCTGGACCTGCGCGGCGGCTCCTACCTGCTGATGCAGGTCGACGTGCCGACGATCACCCGCGAACGGCTGGAGGGGCTCACCGACGGGGTGCGCCAGGGCCTGCTCGCGGCCGGGCTCGGCTACCGCAACCTCGCCACCGACCCTGGCTCGCGCAGCGTCCGCTTCACGCCGCGCGACGAGAGCGAGCGCGCGCGCGACCTGTCGGTGCTGCGCGCGCTGCCCACCGCCTCGAGAGGCGAGTTCAGCGTCGCCGACCAGCCCGACGGCAGCATCGCGCTGACCCTGTCGGAGGCGGCGATGCGGGCGCGTGCCAGCGAGGCGG
>CAXTOE010000126.1:2926-7187 GCA_964245685.1 uncultured Acetobacteraceae bacterium
ATGCTGCCGTCGGGCTGGTCGGCGACGCTGAACTCGCCTCTCGAGGCGGTGACGCAGTCGATCGAGATCGTGCGGCGACGCATCGATGCCACCGGTGCCGTCGATCCCGGGATCACCCGGCAGGGCGACGACCGCATCGTGGTGCAGCTCCCCGGCGTGAGCGATCCCGAGCGCGTCAAGCAGCTGCTCGGCACCACCGCGAAGATGACCTTCCACCTGGTCGACGAGGGTGCCGACGTCGCCGGGCTGCCGCCGCCTGGGGTCGAGTTCCTGCCCATGCAGGAGGACCCGCATCAGCGGGTCGCGGTGCTGTCGCGCGTCGAGGTGGACGGCGTCGACCTGACCAACGCCGCCGCCGGCCAGGACAGCCAATCGGGTCAGTGGACCGTCGACTTCACCTTCGACAGCGCCGGCGCGCGCCGCTTCGGCGAGGTGACGCGCTCCAACATCGGCCGCAGGCTCGCCATCGTGCTCGACAACAAGGTGCTCAGCGCGCCGGTGATCCAGAGCGCGATCTCCGGGCGCGGCCAGATCACCGGCAGCTTCGACGCCCAGAAGGCGACCGACCTCGCCCTGCTGCTCCGCGCCGGCGCGCTGCCCGCACCGCTCGCGGTGATCGAGGAGCGCTCGATCGGCCCGTCGCTGGGCGCGGACTCGATACGCGCCGGCGCGATCAGCCTGGCCATCGGCTTCCTGCTGGTGATCGCCTTCATGGGGCTGTTCTACGGGCTGTTCGGCTGGTACGCGAACCTCGCCCTGTTCGCCAACCTGGTGCTGATCCTGGCGGTGCTGTCGCTGTTCCAGGCGACCCTGACGCTGCCCGGCATGGCGGGCATGCTGCTCACGCTCGGCATGGCGGTGGACGCCAACATCCTGATTAACGAGCGCATACGCGAGGAGGTCCGGCGCGGCCGCACGCCGCTGGCGGCGATGCAGGCCGGCTTCGAGCGCGCCACCGGCACCATCCTGGACAGCAACGCAACCGCGCTGCTCGCCCACGTGATGCTGTTCGTGTTCGGCACCGGCCCGGTGCGCGGCTTCGCGCTCACCATCACGGTCGGCATCGTCACCACCCTGTTCACCACGCTGCTGCTGTCGCGCATGCTGATGGTGCGCTGGTACGCCCGCGCGCGCCCCGCGCTGCTGCCCGTCTGATGCCGGCCATGCTCCTGCGTCCCCTGCTCCGCTTCGTGCCCGAGGGCACCACGATCAACTTCATGCGCGGCCGCTTCATCGGGCTCGCCACGTCGGCCTTCCTGTCGCTGGCCTCGGTGGTGCTGTTCTTCGCCCCCGGCCTGTCGCTGGGCATCGACTTCAAGGGCGGCATCGTGGTCGAGGCGCGCACCCACGGGCCCGCCGACTTCGATGCGATCCGCGCCGCCCTCGCCGCACAGCACGTGCCGGCGGCCGGGCTGCAGCGCTTCGGCGCCGACGACGACGTGCTGATCCGCCTCGATGCGCCGGCGGGTCACGGCGCCGGCAGCGAGGCCGCGACGCAGTCCCTGGTCGACCGCACCCGGGCGGCGATCTCGCGCGCCCAGCCGGGGGCGCAGATGCTGCGCGCGGACGCGGTCGGCGCCTCGGTCTCCTCGGAGCTGTTCCGCAACGGCCTGCTGGCGCTCGGGCTCAGCCTGCTGATGATCCTGGTCTATATCTGGGTGCGCTTCGAGTGGGAGTTCGCGGTCAGCGCGGTGATCACGCTGGTGCTGGACCTCACCAAGACGATCGGCTTCCTCGCCCTCACCCGGTTCGAGTTCAACCTGGTGATGGTGGCGGCGCTGCTCACCATCCTGGGCTACTCCACCAACGACAAGGTGGTGGTCTACGACCGGGTGCGCGAGAACCTGCGCAAATACCGCTCGATGGACCTGCGCTCGCTGATCGACCTGTCGATCAACGAGACCCTTAACCGCACGCTGGGCACCTCGTCGACGGTGTTCCTGGCGGCACTGCCGCTGGCGATCTTCGGCGGCGCCACCCTGTCCGGCTTCGCCTGGGTGATGCTGTTCGGCATCGTCGTCGGCACCTCCTCGTCGATCTTCATCGCCGCCCCGCTGCTGCTGCTGCTGGGTGCGAAGCGGCTGCGCCGCGACGTCGCCCGCTAGAGCAAATCGGCTCTGAAGGAGCCGATGGACTTGCTCTAGATCGTTGCTCTAGCGACTGATCCACGTCTCAGGCTGATCCAGCCTGCGACGGTCAGGCTCGAGGAGGCCCCGCCGCCGCTCAGGGCAGGCTCCTCGCGCGACTGTAGCGCGGGGTCGGATTGGGTGCCGCGGCGATGTCCATCCTGGTGGTGTAGTCCAGCAGCGCGCGCACCGCGGCGGCGGACTGCACCAGTGAGACCCGGCTCGGCGCGGCTTGGCTGCCGCTGATCGCCAGCAGGGCGGCATGGTCGTAGCGCACCAGGTCGACCAGGTTGGCGGGCGTCGCGCGCCCGGACATCAGGTAGCTCTCCGCCATGCCGTGCGCGATCACGTAGTCGATCAGGATCAGCCGCGCGCCCTGCTGGGCATCGACGTCGGGCGCCACCACCCCGCCGCTGCCCTGGCAGCCGGCGAGGCAGAGCAGCGCTGCGGCCAGCAGGCCGCGTCGCACGCCGCCTTTCGTCACGAGCGGCCCGGGTGCAACAAGGGATGGATCCTTCGGGATGAGGGATGGCGAAGATGGGGCATGACCGAATGAAGCAGTATCGTATCACGGGGAACAGCGTCGACGCCGTGCGGCAGTTCCAGGCGCCGCAGCCGGAGCCAGGTCCGCACGAGATGCTGGTGCGCATGCGCGCCTTCTCCCTGAACTACCGCGACCTGATGCTGGCCGAAGGCCGCTACGGCTCCCCGACGCCGCCCGAGCTGGTGCCGCTGTCGGACGGGGCCGGAGAGGTGGTCGCGGTCGGCGACGCGGTGCGCCGCTTCAGGCCGGGCGACCGGGTCGCCAGCTGCTTCTTCGCCGACTGGGACGACGGCGAGCTGTCCCATCTCGGCGCCGGCTCGGCGCGCGGCGGCGCCATCGCCGGCGTGCTGTCGGAGTACGCGGTGCTGAACGAGCGCGGCGCGGTGGCGGTGCCGGCGGAGTACTCGTTCGAGGAGGCGGCCACCCTGCCCTGCGCGGCGCTGACCGCCTGGCATGCGCTGGTCGAGTTCGGCGGCATCGCCGCCGGCAGCACGGTGCTGGTGCAGGGCACCGGCGGGGTGTCGACGTTCGCGCTGCAGTTCGCCCACGGCATGGGGGCCAGGGTGATCTGCACCTCCTCGAGCGACGCCAAGCTGGAGCGGGCGCGCGCGCTGGGCGCCGCCGAGACGATCAACTATCTCCGCGATCCCGATTGGCAGGACGAGGTCCGCCGCCTCACCGGCAAGAGCGGCGTCGACCTGGTGGTCGAGGTCGGCGGTGCCGGCACGCTGTCGCGGTCGATGCAGGCGGCGCGGGCGGGTGGACGGATCGCGATCATCGGCGTGCTGACCGGGCGCGCCGAGATCGATCCTTCCGCGATCCTGTTCCGGCGTCTGTCGCTGCGCGGCATCCTGGTGGGATCGCGCACGATGTTCGAGGCGATGAACCGGGCGATCGCGACGCTATCGCTGCGTCCGGTGATCGACCGCAGCTTCGGCTTCGACGAGGTGCCGGCGGCACTGCACCACCTCAAGGGCGGCAGCCACTTCGGCAAGATCGTGATCAGCGCGGGATGACGACCGGTGCGGCGGCCGTCGGTTCGGCGGCCGTCGGGCGGACGGCGAGCAGGTCGCGTATCTCGCCGAGCAGCGTCTCGGTGGCGGTCGGCAGCGGCTTGGCGTCCTCGCGGACGTGCAGGCGGGTGAGCAGCTTCACCACCCAGAAGATCACCAGGCCGACGATCAGGAACTGGATCACGGCGTTGAGGAACAGGCCGACATTGATCGTCACCGCGCCGGCCTTCTGCGCGTCGGCGAGGGTGCCGAGATGCGGCCCCTTGAGGGTGAAGAAGATGTTGGCGAAGTCGATCCCCCCCACCAGCAGCCCGATCACCGGCGTGAACACGTCCTTGACCAGGCTGTTGACGATGCCGGTGAAGGCGGCGCCGATGATGATGCCGACCGCGAGATCGACGACGTTGCCGCGCATGATGAAGGAGCGGAACTCGCCGATCCATCCCGGCGTGTGGAGCGCTGAAGCCTTGAGTGCCATGCGGACAACCTCCTGATGGGCGATGGCAGTGACGACGCGCCCGTCGCGCGTCGCGCCTGCGATACCATCAAACCTGCCGCGGCGGCACGCGGAACCAAGG
>CAXTOE010000126.1:7197-7497 GCA_964245685.1 uncultured Acetobacteraceae bacterium
CGGGCCGTCGCTCAGGCGGATCGAGGTCATGCCGCCGCTGGAGCTGCTGGCGGTGACGGCGAGGCCGCCGGACAGGCGCAGGTGGTCGGTACCCACCTGGAAGCCGCTGATCACGTCGCTGCCGCCGGTGCGGCCGGCCTGGAAGCTGAACAGCTCGGCACCCGATCCCGCGAACAGGGCGGCGTTGCCGGAGCCGATCTCGACGGTCGCCGCACCGGAGCCGCCGACGAAGGTGTCCGCACCGTGGCCGAGCATCACCGTGTCGTTGCCGGAGCCCCCGAACAGCACGTTCTCCCAGGT
>CAXTOE010000127.1:0-1733 GCA_964245685.1 uncultured Acetobacteraceae bacterium
GGCGTAGTCGGTGATCCCGGTCAGCGACATGCGGGCGCGCTCGCGCCGCGCCTTTTCCTGTACCGAGAGCTGGTCGGGTGCCGCGGCCGGCCGCGCGAGCTCGGCGGTGGCCCCCGTCGCGACGTCGAAGCGGAACAGGCGCAGCCGCGTATCGCGCGGCCCGCTGCGCAGGAACAGCACCGACCTGCCGTCCGGCGTCGGCTCGGCGTGAAGCGGCGTGCCGTAGCTCGCGTCATGCGTCGCCGCGAGCGCCTCGAAACAGCCCTCCGCGGCGCGCGCCGGTGGGGTGGCGACCAGCAGGGCGGCGAACAGCACGGCGGCGCAGGGCAGCAGACGGCGTAGGTGGAAGGCGGTCAACGCGGGCCTTCCAGGAAGGTGGGGATCAGCGGGTCGTTGGTCTGCAGCGAGTTCCGGCTCGGCAGGTCGGTGTCCCGCCAGCCACCGCCCATCTGCTGGATCAGCGACACGCTGTCGGTCAGGCGCTGCTGCTGGATCGCGAGCGCGTTCTGCTCGTTGCTGAGTGCCGTGACCTGGCTGGTGACCACGGTGGTGTAGTCGATGGTGCCGGCCTCGTACTCGTTCAGCGCCACCGTCACCGCCTGCTCCGACAGCGACACCGCGCGCGCCTCCGCGTCGGCCTGCTGCGCCAGGATGCGCAGGCCCGACAGCGCGTCCTCGGTGTCCTGCAGCGCGGTCAGCACGGTCTGGCGGTAGGTCGCGACCGCGGCGTCGTACTGCGCCCGCGCCTGGTCGATCTCGGCCGAGCGCAGGCCGCCCTGGAACAGGATCTCGGTGGCGCTGGCACCGAGCGACCAGGTCCGGTTGGCGACCTGGATCAGCGAGCCGATCGGGTTGCCGCTGTAGCCGTACGCCGCGGACAGGCTGATGTCGGGGAAGAACGCCGCGACCTGCACGCCGATCAGCGCGTTCTGCTGCTCCATCGCGCGCTCGGCCGAGCTGACGTCGGGACGGCGCTGCAGCAGCGCCGCGGGCAGGTACACCGGTGTGGCCGGCACGTCGCGGGCGAGCGGCGCCGGCGGCAGGGTGAGGTCGGCCGGCGGCCTGCCCATCAGCACGGCGATCGCGTGCTCGTACTGGGTGCGCAGCACGCCCACGTTGATCGCCTGCGAGCGCGTCTGCTCGAGCTGGGTGCGCGCCTGCAGCAGCGCGATCGGCGTCGCCGTGGTCAGTCCGGCGTCATACTGGTTCTGGGTGATGCGAAGCGAGCGCTCGTAGCTGGCGATGGTGCGGTCGAGCAGGTCCTGCAGCTGATCCTGCGCGCGCAGGTTGAAGTAGTCGGTCGCCAGCATCGCCTGGTAGGACAGCGTGGCGTTGGCGAGGTCGGCCGCACTCGCCTGGGTGCCGGCCACGTCGCTCTCCACCTGGCGGCGGACCCGCCCCCACACGTCGAGGTCCCAGCTCGCGGTGCCCTCGAGCTGGTAGGTGGTGGAGGTGAAGCTGTTCGCCTCTCCGGGGAGGCCGACGAAGCCGCCGGACGTGCCGCGCGAGCTGCCGATGCCGGTGGAGTTGCGCGACACGCTGGGCGAGGCGCTCAGGGTGGGGAACAGGCTGGCGCGCGCCTCGTCGGTGATCGCCTTGGCGGCGCGGTAGTTCGCCTCGAAATTCTTGACGTTCTGGTTCGACAGGCTGACCTGCGCCTCCATCCCGTCCAGCACCGGATCGTCGTAGATCGTCCACCAGCGGCCGCGATCCAGCTCGGCCGCGGCCGGGGT
>CAXTOE010000127.1:1743-3498 GCA_964245685.1 uncultured Acetobacteraceae bacterium
CTGCCAGCCGGGCGGCGGCTGCAGCTCCTTGAAGCGCGCCGAGATGATCGCCCGCGGGCGGTGGTAGTCGGGGCCGACCATGCAGCCGCCCAAGGGAACGCACAGCGAGGCGCTCAGGCAGCTGCCGCCGGCCGCGAGCAGGACAGCACGCCGCCATCGCGCCGACCGGGCGGAGGACGTTCCTGGCGGTCGGTGTCTCATTCGGCAGGAGCATCCTGTGGCGAGGGAGCGCGGCCGGCGCGGCGCCGCCGCTGCCAGCGCGCGTTCCACCAGTGCCGCATGCGGTCGAGGTAGAGATACACCACCGGCGTCGTGTACAGCGTCAGCGCCTGGCTGACGACCAGCCCGCCGACCACCGACAGGCCGAGCGGGCGGCGCAGCTCGTTGCCGTAGCCGTGCCCGAACACCAGCGGCAGCGCGCCGAGTGCGGCGGCGAAGGTGGTCATCATGATCGGCCGGAAGCGCAGCTGGCAGGCGCGCGTGATCGCCTCCAGCGGCGGCAGCCCCTCGTTCCGCTCGGCGCTGAGCGCGAAATCGACCAGCAGGATGGCGTTCTTCTTGACGATGCCGATCAGCAGGATCACGCCGATCATCGCGATCAGCGAGAACTCCTCGCCGAACAGCTGCAGCGCCAGCAGCGCTCCCACCCCGGCCGAGGGCAGGGTGGAGAGGATGGTCAGCGGGTGGATGTAGCTCTCGTACAGCACGCCCAGCGTCACGTAGACCGCGGCGAGTGCGGCCAGGATCAGCAGCGGCTCGCTGGCCAGGGTCTTCTGGAACTGGGCCGCGGTGCCGGCGAAGCTGCCGTGTATGGCGGCCGGCATGTGGATCGCGAGCATCGTCTCCTGGATGACCTGCGAGGCGTCGGACAGCGACTTGCCGGCGGCGAGGTTGAACGACACCGTGGCGGCGACGAAGTTGCCCTGGTGGTTGACCTGCAGCGGCGTCGTCGAGCTAACGATGCGGGTCACCGCCGAGAGCGGCACCATCGTCTCCACCGACGACGACACCGCCGAGCCGTTGGAGGTGCCGCGGCCGTTGGCCAGGCTGTTGCTGATGCTGTTCTGCAGCGACTGCGCGCTGGTCGACAGCGTGGTGCCGGTCTGGGTGCTGCTCACCGAGGGGGCGGCCTGCGAGCTGGTGCCGCCGCCCGGGGTCGAGGTGGTCAGGACCGCCGAGGTCTGGGTGCCGATGGTCTGCGCGCCGGAGCCGCCGCCGCGGGCGCTGCTGGCGCTGCTCGGCGAGGCGACGCGTATCGTGTTGCTCGCGGTGCTGCCGTTGGCGGTGCCGCCGGCGGTGCTGACCCAGATCTGCCTGAGGATGTCGGGGCTCTGCCAGAAGCGCGGCGCCACCTCCAGCACCACGTGGTACTGGTTCAGCGCGTTGAAGATCACCGACGCGGTGCGCTGGCCGAACGCGTCGAACAGGGTGTTGGTGATCAGCTGCGGCGTGAGCTGCAGCTTGGCCGCGGTGTCGCGGTCGATCACCACCTCGGTGGCGGGTCCGCCCTGCTCCACGTCGGAGCTGACGTCGGTGAGCTCGCGGCGCCGCTGCAGCGCGCGCTCCAGCTTCGGCATCCACTCGTAGAGCAGGTCCGAGGAGTCCGCCTGCAGCGTGTACTGGTAGTTGGCGTTGCTCTGCCGGCCGCCGGCGCGCACGTCGGCCGCCGAGCGGCAGAAGAACTGCGCGCCGGTCATGTGCGACAGGTGCCGGGTGAGGCGGGCGATGGTCTCGTCGGTGCTGTCGTGGCGGAGG
>CAXTOE010000127.1:3508-7408 GCA_964245685.1 uncultured Acetobacteraceae bacterium
AACGCCATGCCGGTGTTGGAGCCGTGGTCGCCGCCGCCGGTGTAGCCGGACACGCTCTGTATGTCGGGGTCGGCCATGATCACCCGTTCGGCGTCGACCAGCTTGGCGCTGATGTTCTGGAACGAGATCGACTGCTCGCCGCGTATGGTGCCGATCAGCAGCCCGACATCCTCGTTGGGGAAGAAGCCCTTCGGCATGGCGCGGAACAGCAGCACGGTGAGCACGATGGTCAGCGGCAGGGTCAGCGCCACCAGCCGTCGGTGCCGCAGCGCCCAGGCCAGGCTGAGCTCGTAGCCCTCCTGCATGGCTCCGAGCCCGATCTCGATGCGCGACGACAGGCCGGCGAAGAACCGGCCGACCGGGCCCACCTGGCGCGGCGCCGGCAGCGTGCCGTGCGGACGCACCCGCAGCAGCAGCGCGCACATCATCGGCACCGTGGTCAGCGACAGCACGAACGAGATCAGGATGGTCAGCGTCAGCGTCATCGAGAACTCGAAGAACAGCCGGCCCGCGATGCCGCCGAGCAGCAGGATCGGGGTGAACACGGCGACCAGCGAGACGGTGATCGACAGCACGGTGAAGCCGACCTCGCGCGCGCCCAGCAGCGCCGCCTCCAGCCGCCCCATGCCGGCTTCCATGTGCCGCGCGATGTTCTCCAGCACGACGATGGCGTCGTCGACGACGAAGCCGGTGGCGATGGTCAGCGCCATCAGCGACAGGTTGTCGAGCGAGAACCCCATCAGGTACATCGCCGCGAAGGTGGCGATGATCGAGGTCGGCACCGCCACCGCCGGGATCAGGGTGGAGCGCAGCGTGCGCAGGAACACCAGCACCACCAGGATCACCAGCGCCACCGAGACCGCCAGGGTGAACTGGGTGTCGGCGAGCGAGGCGCGTATGGTCGCGGAGCGGTCGATCGCCAGCTTCAGCTCGACGCCGCCCGGCATCGCCGCGCGCAGCTGCGGCAGCATCGCCTTGATCTGGTCGATGGTCTGCACGATGTTGGCGTCGGCCTGCGGGTAGATCAGCACGATCACCGACGGCACGCCGTCGGACAGCCCCATGTTGCGCAGGTCCTCGACGCTGTCGTCGACCTCGGCGACGTCGCGCAGCCGCACCGGCGAGCCGTTGCGGTAGGCGATCACCAGGTCGCGGTAGTCCGCGGCGCGGCTCGCCTGATCGTTGGTGTCGAGCTGGTAGCGCCGGCTGCCCTGGTCGATGAAGCCCTTCGGACTGTCGGCGTTGGCCGAGGCCAGCGCGGCGCGCACGTCCTCGAAGCCGATGCCGTACTTGAACAGCGGCAGCGGGTTCATCTCGACCCGCACCGCCGGCAGGGACGAGCCGCCCGGCTCGGTGCGGCCGATGCCGCGTATCGCCGACAGGCTCTGCTGCAGCACGTTGGTCGCGTAGTCGAACAGCTGCGGCATGGTGCGCGTCTTCGACGTCAGCGTCAGCACCATGATCGGCGAGTTGGCCGGATTGAACTTGAAGTATTGCGGGTTGCTGCGCAGCGAGGTGGGCAGGTCGGCGCGCGCCGCCTGTATCGCCGCCTGCACGTCGCTGGCGGCCCCGTTGATGTCGCGCGAGAAGTCGAACTGCACGACGATGCGCACCGAGCCCTGCGTGCTCTGCGAGGTCATCTCGGTGACCCCGGCGATCTGGCCGAGATGGCGCTCCAGCGGTGCCGCGACCGAGGTCGCGACCTCGTCCGGCGAGCCGCCCGGCTGCTGCGCCTCCACCATGATGGTGGGAAAATCCACCTGCGGCAGCGGCGCCACCGGCAGCTTGGTGTAGGCAAACATGCCGGCCAGCAGCAGGGCCACGGTCAGCAGCGTGGTCGCCACCGGCCGCAGGATGAAGGGACGCGAGATGTTCATTCCGCCGGGTGTCTCCCGACGTCGTAGCCAGGGGCGTCCGGTTCGGCCACGTCACGCCGCGCGAGGAAGCGTCGGCTGCGCCGGCTGAGCCCGTCCATGAACAGGTAGATCACCGGGGTGGTGAACAGGGTGAGCAGCTGGCTCACCAGCAGGCCGCCGACGATGGCGACGCCGAGCGGCCGGCGCAGCTCCGAGCCGGTGCCGGTGCCCAGCATCAGCGGCAGTGCTGCCAGCATCGCTGCCAGCGTGGTCATCAGGATCGGCCGGAAGCGCAGCACCGCCGCCCGGGCGATCGCCTCGCGCGGCGCGAGGCCGCCCTCGCGCTCGCCGGTCAGGGCGAAGTCGATCATCATGATCGCGTTCTTCTTGACGATGCCGATCAAGAGCACGATGCCGATGATGCCCATCACGTCCAGGTCCATCCCCGCCAGCATCAGCGCCAGCAGCGCGCCGATCCCGGCCGAGGGCAGGGTGGACAGGATCGTCACCGGGTGGATGAAGCTCTCGTAGAGCACGCCGAGCACGATGTAGACCGCGGCGAGTGCGGCCAGCACCAGGAAGAACTCGTTGCCGAGGCTGCTCTGGAACGCCGCCGCGGTGCCCTGGAACGAGGTGGTGAAGCTCGCCGGCAAGCCGAGCCCGCGCTCGACCCGCTCGATCGCGTCCACCGCCTGGCCGAGCGAGGCGTGCGGCGCCAGGTTGAACGAGATGGTGGTCGACGGGAACTGCCCGAGATGGCTGATCAGCAGCGGCGAGCTGCGCAGGTGCACCGACGCCACCGCCGTCAGCGGCACCAGGCCGCCGGTCGGCGAGTGCGCGACGCCGGTCGCGGTGCTGGCGGTGGTGGTGCCGGACGTGCCCGGCAGGTAGATCTGGCCCAGGTTGGATAGGTCGGACTGGAAGCGCGGATCGGCCTCCAGGATGATCCGGTACTGGTTGGACTGGGTGTAGATGGTCGAGATCTGGCGCTGGCCGAAGCTGTCGTATAGTGCGTTGTCGATCGTCTGCGGCGTGATCGAGAAGCGCGCCCCGGTGGCGCGGTCCAGCGTGATGAAGGCGGTGAGGCCGTCGGCCTGCATGTCGCTGGCGACGTCGGCCAGCGTCGGCTCCTGCTGCAGCCGGTCCATCACGCGCGGCACCCACTGCTTGAAGGCGGTCGCGTCCGGGTTCTCCAGCACCACCTGGTACTCGGTGGCCGAGATGGCGGTGTCGAGCGAGAGGTCCTGCACCGGCTGCATGTAGAGGCGGACGCCCGGGATGGTGGCGACCTCGCGGCCGAGCCGCTGGATCACCCCTTGGGAGGTCAGCGCGCGGTCGTCGTGCGGGCGCAGGTTGATCAGGAAGCGGCCGGAGTTCAGCGTCATGTTCTGGCCGTCGACGCCGATGAACGAGGACAGGCTGACCACGTCCGGATCGGACAGGATGGCGCGGCCGAGCGCCTGCTGATGGGTACTCATCGCGACGAGCGAGGTGGTCTCGCGGGCCACCGAGATGCCCTGGATCACGCCGGTATCCTGCACAGGGAAGAACCCCTTTGGGATCACCACCGCCAGCGCCACGGTCAGGGCCACGGTCAGCAGCGTCACCACCAGCGTCAGCGGCTGGTGGTCGAGCACCACCGCCAGCGCCCGCCCGTAGCCGGCGATCAGCCGGTCGAGCGCGCCTTCCAGCCGGCGCGACACCGCGTTGCCGGAGCCGTGCGGCTCCTCGCGCAGCAGCCGCGCGCACATCATCGGCACCAGGGTCAGCGAGACCACGGCCGAGATCACGATGGTCACCGCCAGCGTGATGGCGAACTCGTGGAACAGCCGCCCGACCACGTCTCCCATGAACAGCAGCGGGATCAGCACCGCGATCAGCGACACCGTCAGCGAGACGATGGTGAAGCCGATCTGGCCGGCGCCCTTCAGCGCCGCCTGCATGCGGCCCTCGCCCATCTCGACGTAGCGGGCGATGTTCTCGATCATGACGATGGCGTCGTCGACCACGAAGCCGGTGGCGATGGTCAGCGACATCAGCGACA
>CAXTOE010000128.1:0-7339 GCA_964245685.1 uncultured Acetobacteraceae bacterium
GGTCTGGATCGGGAAGCGGTGGGGTGTCGATCTGGCTCATGATGGAGAGATGGATGGAGCGGCGGCGCTTTCAACTCGGCGTCCGGCGGGCCGCCGCTACTGGATCGTATAGCCGCCATCCACCACCAGGTTCTCGCCGTTGATCATGGCCGACGCACCGCTGGCGAGGAACAGGGCCGCCATCGCGATCTCGTCGGGGCGGGCGAAGCGGCCGGTCGGGATCTTCTGCCGGAACAGCGTGCCCTTCTCCCCCGCCCAGGCCTGCCGGCCCAGCTCGGTGTCGACCACGGTCGGGCTGATCGCGTTGGTGTTGATGCCGCGCGGCCCCCACTCCAGCGCCAGCGTCCGGGTCATGCTGACGATCGCCGCCTTGCTGGCGCTGTAGGCGACGTGCTCGTGCAGCGCCACGAGGGAGGCCTGCGAGGCGATGTTGATGATGCGGCCCCGGCCGCGCTCCAGCATCCCGCGCCCGACCAGCTGGCACATCAGGAACGGCGCCTTCAGGTTCACCGCCAGCGTCTGGTCCCAGTCGGTCTCCGCCAGCGTCTCCGCCGGCGCCAGCCGCACGATCCCGGCGTTGTTGACCAGCACGTCGATCTTGCCGAATCGCTCGACCACCGTCGCCAGCGCCGGCTCGAGACGCGCGCGGTCGAGCAGGTCGACCGCGCAGCCCATATGTCCCGAACCCGGCAGCGCGGCGGCGACCGCGACGACCTCGGCCGCGCGGTCGACCAGGACCAGGATCGCGCCCCGCTCGGCCAGCGCCTGGGCGATCGCGTGCCCGATGCCGCTGGCACCCCCGGTGACCAGCGCGACCTGGCCGGTGAGGTCGAAGGCGGCCTCGAAGTTCGACATGGTCCTACTGCTCCGCGTAATGCCCGGAGACGAGGTTGTTCTTCACCAGCGTGGGCAGGCCGGTGATGAACTTCTGCGGCGAGACGAACATCTGCCCGTAATAGTGCGAGACGTTGTCCTTGGTGATCTCCGGCATGACGAACATCGCCAGCGCGGGGATCGCCTTGCCCTGCGCCTGGTCGATCGCGACCTGGGTCGCCATGCCGAGCTCCAGCGGGCCGTCCTGCAGGTTGGTCTCCAGCAGGGTGCCGTCGCGCACCGCGCGCATGCCGTCCTTGATGCCGTCGACGCCGCTTACCGGGATCTTGCCCGCCAGGCCCTTCTCCTTCAGCGCCTGTATGGTGCCGATCGCCATGTCGTCGTTCTCGGAGATCACGCCGCTGATCTTGCTGCCGTAGCGCGACAGGAAATCCTGCGCCACGCTGTATGCCTCGGTGCGCTTCCAGTTCGCCGGCTGGATCGCGAGCAGGGTCACGCCCGGCGTCTTCGCCAGCACGTTGCGTATGCCCTTGGTGCGGTCGATCTCCCCGGACTGCCCGAGCGGACCCTGCAGCACCACCACGCCGCCCTTGCCGCCGATCGCGTCGACCAGGTGCTGCGCCTCCTGCTCGCCCGCCTTGACGTCGTCGGGGCCGACATAGGACACCGCGTTCTTCTGCGCCTCCGGGTTGACCGTGAGGTTGGTGATCACGACCGGGATCCCGGCGGCCTTCGCGGCCGCCACCTGCGGCGCCAGCGTCGCCGAGTTGACGGCGGCGATGACGATCGCGTCGACCTTCTGGTTGATGAATTGCTGGATCTGCGAGATCTGCCCGTTGACGTCCATGTGCGCCGAGTTCCACAGCACCTTCGCGTGGTTGGCCTGCGCGATCGACTCCACGCCCTGCTTTCCCGCCGAGATGAACGAGCTCATGTCGTAGACGGTGACGCCGATCACCGGCTGCTCCTTGCTCGCCAGCGCGGGCCCCGCCGCCGCCATCGTCCCGAGCAGGCCGCATCCCGCCACCGCTGCCTTCACGCCGAACCCGATCTTCATGTTTTCCCCCCAGTCGTTGATGTTCAGTCGTCGGTGCGGTGCGTGATGCTGTCCACGAACACCGCGCCGATGATGATCAGGCCCTTCACGATCAGCTGGTAGAAGGGCGAGACGTTGATGATGTTGAGCCCGTTATCCAGCACGCCGATGATCAGGAAGCCGAAGATGGTGCCGATCAGCGAGCCGCGGCCGCCCATCAGGCTGATGCCGCCGATCACCGCGGCGGCGATCGCGTTCAGCTCGTAGCCGGTGCCGGTATTGGCGATGCCCGCGGTGGCGCGCGCCGCCAGCAGCACGCCCGCGATCCCCGCCAGCACGCCGGAGATGGTGTAGACCGCGAAGCGCGTGCGCAGCAGGCTGACGCCGGCGACGCGGGCCGCGTGCGCGTTGCCGCCGACCGCGTAGATGTGCATGCCGAACTTGGTACGCGCCAGCACCACCCAGGAGAGCAGCACCACCACGATCATCACCACGACCGGGATCGAGATCCCGGCCACGGTGCCGGACAGCGACAGGAACTGGTCCGACAGGCCGGAGATCGGCTGGCCGTCGCTGAACACGAAGGCGAGGCCGGAGGCGACCGTCATGTTGCCGAGCGTGGCGACGAACGGCGGCACCTTGGCGAACGCCACCAGCAGCCCGTTGAAGGCGCCGATCGCGCCGCCGGCGAGGACCCCCAGCGCCACCGCCTCCGTGCAGGTCAGCGCGCCGTCGTTCTGCGCGAACAGGGCCGCGACCACGCCGGCGAGGCCGACGATGCTGCCGACCGACAGGTCGATGCCGCCGGTCAGGATCACGAAGGTCGCACCCGTCGCCAGCAGCGCGTTCGCCGCCACCTGGATCAGGATGACGTTCATGTTCGAGACGGTCAGGAACGACCGGTTGGAGATCGCGAGCGTCACCAGGAACAGGAACAGGATGATGACCAGGGCGTAGCGCAGCGCGAAGCGCATGACCTGCCGCGCATCGAGCCCCTGTCGGGCCCGGGCTGGCGCTGCCGCGGCCTCAGTCAGCTGCATCGGACTCTGCACCGTTCGGCCTCCCCATCGCCAGACGCAGGATGCGCTCCTGGTCCAGCTCGTGCTTCTGCAGCTCACCCATGATCCCGCCTGCGCGCATCACCAGCACCCGGTGCGACAGGTTGATCAGCTCGGGCATGTCCGAGGAGGCCAGCAGGATGGCGACCCCCTGTGCCGCGAGGTCGTTGATCAGGCGGTAGAGCTCGGAGCGGGCGCCGACATCGATGCCGCGCGTCGGCTCGTCGAGGATCAGCACCCGCGGCATGCCGGTGACCAGCCAGCGCGCCAGCGCCACCTTCTGCTGGTTGCCGCCCGACAGGGTGCCGACGCGCTGCCCCAGCGACGAGTACAGCACCTGGGTGCGCTTGAGCACGTCCAGCGCCCGGCCGCGGCGCGCCGGGTTGTCGATCAGCCCGCCGACCCCGGTGAAGCGGTCGAGATGCGGCAAGGTCACGTTGTCCAGGATCGACAGCGAGGTCAGCACCCCGGCGAGCTTGCGGTCCTCCGGCACCATGGCGATGCCGCGACGGATCGACTGCTCCATGCGCCCCAGCGGCAGGGCGCTGCCGTCGAGCTCGACCTGGCCGGTGGCGTCGCGCAACCCGAACAGCCCCTCCAGCATCTCGCTGCGCCCGGCGCCGACCAGGCCGCCGAAGCCGAGGATCTCGCCCGGCTGCAGGGTGAAGGAGACGCTGCGGTCGTAGCCGGCCACGCGCAGCTCGCGCACCCGCAGCACCGGTGCGGCCTCGTTGCGCTCGAGCTTGCGGTCGGGGAACAGCTCGGTGATCTCGCGGCCGACCATGTGGGCGATGATCTGGTGCTCGGTGAGCGACGAGGTCGCCTCGTGGCGGATGATGGCACCGTCGCGCATGATCGCGACCGTGTCGGAGATCGCCTCGATCTCCTCCATGCGGTGGCTGGTGTAGAGGATGCAGGTGCCGCGCCCGCGCAGCAGACGGATGACCCGGAACAGCTGCTCGGTCTCGCGCGAGGAGAGCGACGAGGAGGGCTCGTCCATCAGCACGATGCGGCTGTCCCACGAGGTCGCCTTGAGGATCTCGACCATCTGCGTCGCCGCCAGGCCCAGCGCGTGCATCGGCATCGCCGGATCGAGGTCGAGGCCGACGCCGGCGAGCATCTCGGCGGCCTGGGCGATCATCGCGCGGCGGCGCACCAGGCCGAACGGCCCGGTGGTCTCGTGGCCGATCAGCAGGTTCTGCCACAGCCGCATCTGCGGGATCGGCGCCAGCTCCTGGGGAATGATCGAGACGCCGTGCGTCTGCGCCTGCTTGGGATCGAAGCGGCGGATCCGCGTGCCGTGCAGCGACAGCGTGCCGCCGTCGGGGGTGAGCTGGCCCGAGATCAGCTTGAACAGGGTGGACTTGCCCGCACCGTTCTCGCCGGCCAGCACGTTCACGCTGCCGCCCATGAAGCGCACCGACACGTCGCGCAGCACCGGCACGCCGTCGAAGCCCTTCGACAGCGCGTCGCAGTCGATCGCGACGCTGGACGTCGCGACCGGGACCGGCCGCGGATCCGGCTGGGCGGCCGCGGCGGTCATGCCCGGCAGCGGCGGGCTCGCGCGCGTCGCGTGCGCGGCCACGCCGAGACTAAGTCCCCGGCGCGAAGGCCGGACTCCGTTTGATCCATCATTGCTCTCGGCGGCCGGCGAGGGCGACGTCCCGGCCGGCGAGACGGAACGCTATGCCCGCGGTTCGATGCCTGTCAAATGGCAGTTCGGCTTGGCAAATGTCGGCACCTCGCCGCGGCGCCGGCTTGCGGTGGCCGCGCATCGAACCTATGGCTGCCGGGAGCCGTCGCTGCCGGTGCAGTCCGGGCAGATCGGTCCCTCCGACCTGCGCCCGCTGCACGAGGCCGGCGTCCGGCTGCTGATCAACACCCGTCCCGACGGTGAGGCGCCGGGACAGATGCCGGCGGCGCAGGCGGCGCGCGCGGCGCAGCCGCTCGGCATCGAGTACCTGCACGTGCCGGTCACCATGACGACGATCTCCCGGGCGGCGGTCGAGCGCTTCGGCGAGGCGGTGGCGAGGGCTCAGGGCGCGGTGCACGCCCATTGCGGCTCCGGGCTGCGTGTGGCGACGCTATGGGGGCTGCATCAGGTGGTATCGGGGCGGCTGAGCCGCGCCGAGGCGGCCGAGCGCCTCGCCGCGGCGGGCTTCGACTTCCGGCCCGGCCTGGCGTGGCTGGACCGGCAGCCGGACGCGTGAGGCGGCGACGCGCCGGTTGATCGGCGCCGGGCACGTCATTAAACAACAGGGGATGCTGATCCCGTTGCCGTCGCGTCCGCCCGTCAGCGTCCCACGCGACCCAGTCGCCTTCTACAGCGAGCGGCTCGATGCCGACCACGAGCGCTTCAGCGCCGCCTCGCGACGCGCCACCCGTCGCTTCGGGATCTACGCCGTGCTCGGCGCGGCGCTGGTCGTAGGGTTCGGCATCTGGGGCTTCGGCGAGGAGACCAACACCAGGAACGTGCCGGTCTGGAGCGCTGCGACGGCGCGCCCACCGGTGCCGCGACCGGCGACGACGCCCGGCTCCGCCGCGGTGCCCACTACCGTCACAGTCGTCATCAAGCCGGGCTGAGGCCGCCGCCGCGCGCCGCGGCATGATCAAATAGCCTGCGACGGAGGTAATCGTACAGAAACGCGGCAGGCGGCGGACGAATGATCCTCGACCGGAGAGTGGTGCCGACACTCGGAATTGAACCGAGGACCTACTGATTACGAATCAGTTGCTCTACCCCTGAGCTATGTCGGCCCCTGAGCGATGTCGGCATCGGGCGCCCGCTCTATACAAAACACCCTGAGCCGCTGCAACATGAACCGCGTCGATCCGGGAAGAGCGGATCTCACTGCGACCGCGAGGCGGAGATGGTGCCTATGGCTACCGGGCTGGTCGGGCCTTGATCACGGCACTGCGTAGGGCGCCCGGCCAGAGGCGGACGCACGGGCCGGCGCTGCGCGCGCTGCCGCGGATACGCGAGTGCGGCGGCTGCGGGCTGGTGCAGCGCCTCCCCGAGCTCAGGCCGGAGTTCGTCGCCCGCTGCAGCCGCTGCGACGCCATGCTCGGGCGCAAGTTCGCCAACCCGCCGATCGCGACGCCGCTGGCGTTCTGCCTGAGTTCGCTCACGCTCTACTTGGTGTGCGCCACCCTGCCGCTGATGACGATCAGCATCCTCGGTCGCAGCCGCACGGTCACCCTGTTCACCGGGCCGATCGAGCTGATGCGCGAAGGCTGGCTCGCCGCCGGCATCCTGGTGGGGCTGGTGACCACGATCATGCCCGCCGTCGAGATCCTGCTGATGCTCGGCATCCTGCTCGGGGCGCTGCACCACCGGCTGCCCTGGCGCGTGCCGCACATGATGCGCTGGTACGACCGCCTGCGCCCGTGGTCGATGATCGAGGTCTACCTGCTCGGTCTCCTCGTCGCCTACACCAAGATGATCGACCTCGCCGACGTGTCGCTCGGCCCCACGGTCTACGCGCTGTTCGCGCTGATGGTGACGATGGCGGCGACCGACACCACGCTCGACGACGACGTGATCTGGTCGCGCCGTCGCGTGCGGCTAGCACACCCGTGCCGTCGCCACGAGACCAGCCCGGAGGGAGCCGGCAGCAATCCGGACGAGGCGGCGCGGGCCCAGCCGCTGCCGCCTTGGGATCATCTGGTGTCGTGCCGCTCCTGCGGGCTGGTCTGCGTCTCCGAGACGCCGCTCGACGTCGAGCGCTGCGTCGGCGGCTGCCCGCGCTGCGGCAAGCTGCTGCACCGGCGCAAGCCCGACAGCGTGCGGCGCACGCTGATGTTCGTGTTCTGCGCCATCGTCTTCTACATCCCCGCCAACCTGTTTC
Source organism: uncultured Acetobacteraceae bacterium (assembly GCA_964245685.1). GTDB lineage: Bacteria > Pseudomonadota > Alphaproteobacteria > Acetobacterales > Acetobacteraceae > Lichenicoccus. The sequence goes on from CAXTOE010000128.1 coordinate 6,777, forward strand.
CGGTCATGACCATCATCAAGCTGCATCAGGGCGGAGGGCACACCATCGGAGCGGGGGTGATCGAGCTCTACCAGGCGAAGATGCTGCCGCTCGCACTGCTGGTGTTCTTCGCCAGCATCACCGTGCCGGTGCTCAAGATCCTGAGCCTCTCCTGGATGTGCTTCTCGACCTGGGACCGCTCGGCGAGGTGGCTGACCGGCCGCACCAGGCTGTTCCGGCTGGTCGAGTTCATCGGCCGCTGGTCGATGATCGACGTGTTCATGATCTCGATCCTGGCGGCGATGGTGCAGTTCGGCGCGCTCGCCGACGTGCACGCCGACGGCGGCATGCTGGCCTTCGCCGCGGTCGTCATCCTGACCATCTTCGGCGCCAACTGCTTCGACTCGAGGGTGATGTGGGACGCGGCCGGCGCCAACGGCCCGGCGCTGGCCGGCAGCGCCGCGCGCGCCGGCGCCGGTGAGGCGGCGGAGCCGGCACGAGCGTGAGCGGAGAACCCGACGACCGGCCGGCGGGCGGTGCGCCTGAGGCCACCTCGCGGCCGATCCGCTTCTCCCTGATCTGGC
>CAXTOE010000129.1:0-7241 GCA_964245685.1 uncultured Acetobacteraceae bacterium
CCCCTGCCCTGGCCCGTGCCCGGCTACGGCCGGAACCTGCAGCTGAACGGTCGGGAGCGACGCGAGCTCTCCGGGCGTGACCAGTCGGCCCGGTGCGGCGCCGGTGGCGACCACGATGCCGACGGGCTGCGCGGCGGCGATCGAGGCAGCCAACGAGCAGGCCGGCAGGGCGGCACAGAACCCGGCGACGAGACGGCCCTGCATCTGCGTGTCCTCCGCCACGGTCCGCCTCATCACGCCGCCTCGAGGCCGGATCGTCAACCGCCTCGGGCGGCATGTCGACCGGCATCGAGCGCAGCCATCGCCGAACATGGCCGGCCCCTTGGACGCCGACCATGACCCACTCCACCATCGCCACCGCGACCCTCTCCATCGCCTACGACGCGTGGGGGCCGGCGGACGGACCTGCCGTGATCCTCATGCACGGCTTCCCCTACGACCCGCTCGCCTTCGCGGGAGTCGCCCCCGTCCTGGCGGCGGCGGGCCTGCGGGTGATCGCGCCCTATCTGCGCGGCTACGGGCCGACGCGCTTCCTGTCGGCGCGGACCATGCGGTCGGGCCAGCAGGCGGCGCTGGCGCAGGACGCGCTGGACCTGCTCGACGCGCTCGGCATCGGGCGCGCCATCCTCTCGGGCTTCGACTGGGGCGGCCGCTCGGCCTGCTGCCTGGCGGCGCTGCGGCCGGACCGCGTCATCGGCCTCGTCAACGCCTGCGGCTACGTGGTGCAGGACATCGCGTCCGCCTCCAGTCCACTGCCGCCGGAGGCGGAACATTCCCTCTGGTATCAGCACTACTTCCAGAGCGAGCGCGGCCGGAAGGGGCTGGAGCAGAACCGCGACACCTTCTGCAAGCTGCTCTGGCGGCTCTGGTCGCCCGAGTGGCGCTTCGAGGAGGCGAGCTACGAGCGTTCAGCGGCCTCCTTCCGCAATCCCGACTTTGTCGACGTGGTCATCCATTCCTACCGACACCGCATGGGCAACGTCGTCGGCGATCCTGCCTACCAGGCGATGGAACAGGCGATCGCCGCCAAGCCGACGATCTCCGTGCCGACGATCACCTTCCACGGAGCCGACGACACCATCTCGCCCGTCTCCTCCTCGGAAGGACAGGAGACGCACTTCTCCGCCAGCTATCAGCGTCGGGTGCTGGCGGGCATCGGCCATGCCGTCCCGCAGGAAGCGCCGCGTGACTGGGCGCAGGCCATCCTGGAGCTGATCTGACCAGAGACGCCCGTCTCAGGCCAGCATCGCCCACGCCGTAATCGCCCCGTTGTAGCTGGTATAGAACCCGTAGGCATCGTAGACGGCGCTCCCCCAGTTGCCCTGCACCTCGGCCGGCAGCGCCGCGTTCTGCACCGGATCGGAGACGTTGCGCACGAAGGCGAACGCGGTGCCGCTGGCGGCGCAGGCCTCGCCGATGACGGCGTCGTCCATCTCGATGGAGGTGTAGGCCTGGTAGTCGCCCGCGGTCGTGCCGACCACGAAGCTCGACGTGGTCAGCAGCGAGGCCCCGCCACCGGTCTGGTCGTCGATCTGCGGCACCGCGTCGCCCAGGTTCAGCCCGTCGGGATCGAGCTGGTCCAGCGTGTAGCCGGTGCGGTAATGCTGGTTGAACTGATCGCTCAGCACGCCCAGCTCGCTCGCGGTGGTCGGCACCGCGAACAGCAGCGTCCGGAAGTTCGGGTCCCGCAGCAGCGCGTCGCTCGCCGTCCAGCCGTTCTTGTACTCCGGCCAGCGCGACGCCGGTTGACCGGCCTCGTAGAGGGTTCCGGCACTCACGGCGCGCACCGTGCCGATATGGTCCGTGGTCTTGGCCCCGCCTGCCGTGCCGATCGACATGATCAGGGCCGGCTCGACCTCGGAGACCAGGCGCTCGATCAGCGTCCGCAGGAAGCTGGCACCCGGCCAGTCGAGATGGGTGTTCGACTTGAACAGCAGCACCGGCTTGCCGCCGAGTTCCACCAGGCGGTAGCTGCCCCAGTATCCCCAACCCGACGGTGCGCCCTGCGGCAGCGTCTCGGCATACCGCTCCCAGCCCGGCCAGTCGGCGCGCGACCGATCGCCGTACGGCATGGTCGCGCCGCCGCTGCAGAACACATGCTGAAGCGCCGCCCACTCGGCCTCGGCCCAGGTGATCACCACCGCCGAGGCCTTGGGCAGCACGCCGGTCGGCGTCTGCGTCAGCGTCGGCGCCGTCCGGTTCACCGCCGCGTAGTCCACCACGGGCAACGGCGGCGCGTTGGTCAGGCCGAGCGAGAAGCTCGAGGCCTGCCGCAACGACTGGCCCAGGCGGAGCTTGGGATCATGACCGTGCTTCATCGCATCTCCCGGTGCACTTCGAGTTCAAGTGGCGACACATCCATCACGCGCGGAGACGCGATGCGCAAGCGGCTGATCCTCTCCGCCGTGTCGCCTGGCGGATGCTGGAAGAGCATAGGCAAGGGCTTTGCCCTTGACCCACTGGGGCCGGGGCCCCAGACCCCGATTCTAAAAATGTAAGATTTCAGAGGCTTCGCCTTTGATGGGGTTCAAGGGGCGACGCCCGTTGCCTCGCTTTCCTGCTGGGCGGACTGAGGCCGCTCCTTCGCCCGCATGTGGTTTCCGGATCGAGGTGTGCTAGATCCCGACCCACGACTGCCGGGATGACGCACGAATGCCCTGTCGGACTTCGGCCACAGGTTCCTTGAGCGCGAGGATCATGCCCTCCTGCCGCGGCACGAGCGGCCGATGCCCCTGATCATCAACCGCTACCTGGTGCGCGAGCTGAGCACGCCGCTCGGGATCATCCTGGGCATCCTGCTCGCCCTGTTCGCCAGCTACACCGCCAGCGGCTTCCTGTCCGACGCGGTAGACGGGCTGCTGCCGGTCGGCTCGATCGCGGAACTGATCGGCCTGAAGGTGCTCATCTCGCTGGAGGTGCTGATCCCGGCCTCGCTGTACATCTCGGTCATGCTGTCGTTCGCGAGGTTGTACAGCGAGTCCGAGTTCGCGGCGATGTTCGCCCTGCGCCTGACGCCGGCGACGATGATGCGGGCGGTGCTGACCCTCTCGGGCTATCTGGCCCTCGTGGTCGCCGTCCTGTCGCTGATCGTGAGACCGTGGGCGTACGAGAGACTGCACGAGCTCTCGAGCCGCGCCGGCACCCTGCTCGACGTGAACGCCATGGAGCCTGGCTCCTTCTATGTCGGGCGCGACGGCACCCGGGTGATCTTCCTCGCCCATCGTGACGGGCCCGGCGCTCCCGCACGCGACGTCTTCGTCAAGCTCCGGCACAGCGATCGCACCGAGATCATCCACGCGCAGCGCGCCTACAAGGTCGCGCAGACCGGGCCGAACCGTGATCCGGAAGTCTACCTGAGCGACGCCTACATCTACGAGATCGACCGTGACAGGGGACAGCCCGATCAGGCGGTGCATGCGAACGGTCTGACGGTGTTCCCGCAAGGTCGGGACAGCGACCCGCTCGGATACAGCGCCGTCGCCGCCAGCAGCCTGCACCTCGCCGCCTCCGGCTCCGCCGAGGACACCGCGGAGCTGCAATGGCGGCTGTCGACCCCGCTCTCGACGCTGCTGCTCGGCATGCTGGGCATACCGCTGAGCCGCACCAGGCCGCGGCAGGGCAAGTATTCGAGGTTCGGCACGGCGCTGGTCGTGTATTTCGGCTACTACCTGCTCTGCACCTCGGCGCGCACCTGGGTTCAGCACGGGGTGATGCCCCGGTATCCCGGCATCTGGTGGGCGCCGGGACTGCTCGCCTTGCTCCTGCTCTCCACCACCTATGGGCCGAAGCTCGCGCTCAGACGCGGACGCACATGACAGGGGCTCGTCGGCGGCCGACCATCGGCCGCTTCCGTGCCGACGACGGATCGCCATGACCCTGGTCAGGCGATACGTCGAGCTCGCCGCCTTCCGAGCCTTCGTCTGGGTCGCGGTGGCGCTGACCGGGCTGTTCAGCCTGCTGGAGTTCGTCGAGCAGCTCGCCTATGTCGGGCAGGGCCGGTACAGCGTCACCGACGCCCTGATCTACGTGCTGCTGACCGCTCCATCGCGACTGCTGCAGGTGACGCCGGTCTCCATGCTGCTGGGCTCCCTGCTCACCCTCGGGACCCTGGCCCGGAACTCCGAGCTAACCGCGATGCTGAGCCTCGGCGTCTCGGAGACCCGCATCGTCGGATCGGTCCTCAGGCTGATCTTTCCCATCATCACGGCGTTGTTCCTGACGGCGGAATTCGTCATCCCGCCCGCTCAGCGCCTGGCACAGGAACAGCGTACCGTCGCGCTTTCCTCCTCGACGTCCTTCCACGCCGACGGTGGCTTCTGGGCGCAGAGCGACCACCAGTATCTGAACGTGCAGCGGCTGCGCGGCGGACAGGTCCCGCTCGGTATCGATCTCTACAGCTTTGAGGCGGACGGAAGCTTGCGGAGCATCGTCCACGCGGAGCAGGCCGACGTGCGGCCGGACGGCCTCTGGCTGCTCAGGAGCGTATCGAGAAGACGCGTCGAGGCGTCGCAGCTGAAGACGGACCGCCTCGCCTCGCTGAACTGGCGTTGTTTCGTGCCGATCCAGCAGATACGCGTCCTGATGCTCCCCCTGGAGAGCATTCCACCGAGCGCGTTGTACCGGTACGTCCGCATTCTGCAGCGCCAGCACCAGAAGGCGACCCGTTACGAACAGGAGCTGTGGGCGAAGATCAGCATCCCGTTCTCGATGATCGCCATGATCATGATCGTGGCGCCGTTCGTGTTCGGCTCGACGCGCACGCAGAACGCGGGACAGTATCTCGCGGGTGGGGCGAGCTTCGGCATCGTGTTCTCGCTCGGTCAGCAGATCCTCGGTCACCTAGGTGTGCTGCTCGACCTGAGCCCGGCCATCACGGCCCTGGCACCTTCGATTCTGGTGATGGCCCTGGCGGTCTACCTGTTCCGCAGCGCGCACCGGCAGAGATCTTCGGCAGGTTCCGTCACCTGATCGCCTCCACCTCGGTCAGGAACGAGACCCAGCGATGACGCTGCCTACGCAGCAGTACGATCAGGATCGCGCTCAGGCCGATGATCTCGAAGCAGAAATACAGCAACGGCGCTTCGAGGACGGCGGCGACGAAGATGCCGAGAGTGCGATAGTTCGCCGACATCACGGACCATCGACGCGTCGCCGGCGCGAAGCGCTCACGGTATCGTCGGCGGATCGACCTCGCCCGGCGCGGCTGGCGTTCCAGGATCTCGGTCAGCCTGCGTCGCGATCCGCTATCGAGGCCGGCGGCGACGCGCTGCACCCTCTCGTAGAACCGATGCAGCCGCTCCCCGATCCGCGGCTTCGCGGTCGCAGCCCGCAGGTCCGACAGCTCCGCGGACTTCTTCCCCCAGCCCCAGAAATCGTAATCCTGCCGCTGCACCTCGTATACCGCTGACTGGACCGCATGGCAGGCGCCGGACACCAGTATCAGGATCCACGCGCGGTAGCCGTACTGCGGGCTCAGCGCCAACGCCAATCCGACGTAGACGGCGATGAACGTCACGTAGTCGCAGATCCCGTCGAGGACCTTGCCGGACTGCGACTGAGACTGCGTCAGACGGGCGAGCTGTCCGTCGGCGCCGTCCATGACGTGCCAGGCGATCATGAGGCAGAAGCCGCCGATCGCGAACCGGAAGTCTTGGTACTGGTGGTACGCGACGCCGGCCAGCACGCCGAACACCATGCCGGCGATGGACACGCTGTTTGGCCGGACATGCAGCCGCGCGAACAGCCGCGCCAGCTGGTTCGCGACGGGATGGATGAGATAGCGGTTGGTGGTCTCCTCGATCTCCAGCCTACGCCGGACCGGCTCGGCATCCTCCAACACCGTGATGGTCGCGACCTCGATCGCAGCTCTGGTCCCAGGCCGAGGTTCGCGCGTCACAGCTGTCCCAGGTCGAGCAACCTTTCGGCCTTGGCGAACGCGACCGCATCATCGACGTCGATCCAGAGCCTGTTCTGGATGTCGAGGAAATACGCCCTCTCCCACCGCGCGAGCACGTTCATGGCGCCGGAGATGCTCTCGTCTCCGGCCGCCTGGCTCTCCTGCAGGGCATCGAAGATGATCGGCGTGCAAAGGAAGACGCCGGTGTCGAAGCCGTTGAAGTCGCCGATCAGCTTGCCGACATGCTCGATACGACTGGACGAACATCGCACCCGAGTGACGTCCTCCAGATCGTTGATCGAGCCGTCGATGTTGAAGTCGACGGCCAGGATCACGCTGCCCGGCTCAAGTGGCGCCCGTATCACGCAGCGAAGCAGTTCCGGATCGACGATGTGGTCGCACATCATCAGCACGAAAGGCTCGTCGAGATACGGCTTGGCCTTGAGGAGGGAGACACCGTTGGATCTCTCCCACTCGTCATTGACGATATGGCGCACGGGAACGCCTTCGCGGGCAGAAAGCGCGTCGAGAGCCTCACGCAGCTCCTGCCCCCGGTAGCCGCTGACCACGAGGAACTCGTCGATGCCGGCACGACGACCGCGCTCGATCACATGCTCTATGAGCGGGACGCCCTTGATGGGGATCAGCGGCTTGAGCTCAAGCTTCTCACGCAGCCGGACACCCTGCCCTGCGGCGACGATGAGACACTTCATAGGATGGCAGGCACCTCGAGCATCGGATAGAGCTTCGCCGTATGCGCGCGGATGAAGGCTTCCACCATCTTGTAGGCCTCGTCGTCGGTGAACTGCCTCGGCGGATGCTTGCAGAAGTAGGCGCTGGGGCCTTCGAGGACACCTCCGACGCCGTTCTGCAGCGCCAGCTTGCAGCACCGGATCATGTCGATCACCACGCCGGCGGAATTCGGCGAGTCTTCCACCGACAGCCTGAGTTCCAGGTCCATCGGAGTATCGCCGAACAGATGGCCTTCCATCCTGAGGAAGCAGACCTTGTTGTCGTTCTGCCACGGCACGTAGTCGCTCGGCCCGACATGGATGTTGTCGTCCGCGATACGCTTCTTGGCGACCGACTGCACCGCCTCCGTCTTCGATGTCTTCTTCGACACCAGCCGTTCCTGGTTCTTCATGTTCAGGAAGTCGGTGTTGCCGCCGGTGTTGAGCTGGTAGGTGCGGTCGAGCTTCACGCCGCGCTTGGCGAACAGGTCGGTCAGCACGCGGTGCGCGATCGTCGCGCCGAGCTGCGCCTTGATGTCGTCGCCGATGATCGCAACGCCCGCATCCTCGAACTTCTTCGCCCAGACCGGGTCGGAGGCGATGAAGACCGGGAT
>CAXTOE010000130.1:0-870 GCA_964245685.1 uncultured Acetobacteraceae bacterium
GCCCCGCCCTGCAGCCGGTCGAACATGTCGTCGAGCATGGTGTGACCCAGCGCCCGCAGCGCGCTCCAGTCCTCCGGATCCAGGCCGGCCATGCGCATCCCCGTGTCGCTGACCGGCTGCTCTGCCACGTTTCGCCGAGCGATGCACGCGAGCCTCGATCCCGGCGGACCGGGCGGCGTATGACAAGCCATGTTCTTCGACGGCTTCACCCTCGACGAGAGCGGTCCGCTGAGGATGCGCATCGGCGGCAACGGGCCCGCCCTGCTGCTGCTGCACGGCCAGCCGCAGACCCACGCGATGTGGCACGCGGTCGCGGCGCGCCTCGCCGACCGCTTCACCCTGATCTGTCCGGATCTCTCGCCGCACCGCAGCGAGGCGACGCTGGCAGGCGACCTGCTGGGGCTGATGGACCGGCTGGGCCATGAGCGGTTCGGCGTCGCCGGCCACGATCTGGGCGGCCACGTGGCGTGCCGGATGGCGCTCGACGCGCCCGAGCGCGTGCTCCGCGTCGCCACGCTGGAGATCGTGCCGATCCCGGAACACGTCAACCGCAACGACATGGCATACGCGCTGTCCGGCTATCCGAGCTGCTGGTTCGGGCAGCTGCATCCCAAGCCTGAGGCGCTGGTGACCCACGCGCCCGCCGAATGGTTCCGCGCCGATGCGCCGGGGGAGAGCACGCGGCTGTTCCATCCCGACGCGATCGCTGACTACCTGCGCGCCCATGCCGGCCTGCGCGAGCGGCAGCGCAGCCCCCTGCCCAAGGACAGCCGGGCGGCCTCGCCGCGACCTGCCGAGGCCGGGCACCGGCTCCGCCTCACCTGCCCGGTCCTGGCAATCTGGGGCAGCCGCGGCCGCATCGGCGGCTGG
>CAXTOE010000130.1:880-5084 GCA_964245685.1 uncultured Acetobacteraceae bacterium
GGTCGCGGCCGCGTGGCGTTGAGCATCGAGGGGGGCGGGACGAAGACAAGGCAAGGAGCGTCGCCCCTTGACCCCATCAAATCGGGGTCTGGGGCCGCCGGCCCCAGCGGGTCAAGGGCGGAGCCCTTGCCTGCTCTCTCTCTCTCAGCGCCGCGCCGAGACCCGGAACGTCCATCGATCGCCTCGGCTCCGGAGGTCCGCGAAACCGAGCGGCTCGACGTCGATACGCCAGAACGCGGCCGGGGCGGCCTCGAGCGCGACGACGACCGCGGCGCGGATGACCGCGGCATGGGTGACGGCGACGACACGTCCCGCGTCGGACGCGCGTTCGTCGAGCCATCCCCTCACCCGTCGCAGCAGGTGCTCGACCGACTCGCCGCCATGCGGAGCGGCGGTCGGATCGGTGGACCACGATCTCAGCCCGGCCGCATCGGACGCCTCGACCTCGGCGAGCGAGCGGCCGGCCCAGAGGCGCAGGTCGATGTCCGACAGGGCCGGATCGACCCTCGCGTTCAGCCCCAGGGCAGCGGCGGTCTGCACGGCGCGCAGCGCCGGGCTCGTCCAGGCCGCATCGACGCTGCCGAGGCTTTCGGCCAGCGCCGCCGCCTTCGCAGCACCGAGCGGCTCCAGCGGCTCGTCGGCCGGGAACGCCGCCTGTCGCGTGGCGCTGGTCGCGGCGTGGCAGACCAGGGTCAGGCGCCGGCTCATCCGGTGAATCCGTTTGACAGCCTGGGTGCGGGGGGCTCTATCCGACCGCAGCCATGTCGACGGAAGCCGGTGCAAATCCGGCACGGTCGCGCCACTGTAGATCGACGGCACCAAGGTGCCTCTCGAAAGTCAGACCTGACCATGGCGTTGTTCCAATCCGCTGGGACGCTCGATCCCGAGGAGTAGTCCAGATGTCCGACACGACCATCGGCCCCGACAGCGTCGCCGCGCCGATCCCGCTGCGCGAGATCCTACCGTGGCTGGTGTTCGGCGCGCTGATGCTTCTCGCGATCTACTTCGTCGGCGCCGAGGAGGGCGCCACCTCGCTGGTCGACGGCATGTACGTGCACGAATGGGTGCATGACAGTCGGCATCTGCTCGGGTTCCCCTGCCACTGAGGACGCGCGGGCGTCATGGTCAGGACCCTGCTCATCCGCGGGATGCTGGTCGGCTTCGTCGCCGGGCTCCTGATGTTCGGCTTCGCCAAGCTGTTCGGCGAGCCGCAGGTCGATCGTGCCATCGCCTTCGAGACGGCGAGGCACGAAGCCGAGGTAAGAGCCGACGCCGCGAGGGGCATCCACGACATGGCGGAACCCGAACTGGTCAGCCGGCCGATGCAGGCGAGCTACGGGCTGCTCACCGGCGTGATGGTCTACAGTAGCGCCTTCGGCGGGCTGTTCGCGCTAGTCTTCGCGGTGGCGAACGGTAGGGTTGCCGCACTCGGCCCACGCGCCGTCTCGGGCCTGCTGGCGCTGGCCGGTTTCCTCGCCTTCTACCTGGTGCCCAACCTGAAATATCCGGCCAATCCGCCCTCTGTCGGACGTCCCGAGACCATCGGCGTGCGGACCGAGCTCTACTTCGTCATGATGTCGCTCTCGATCGCCGCGATGGTGGTTGCCGCGATGCTGCGCCGGCGGCTGGTCGCGAGGCACGGCGCATGGTCGGCGGCGCTGTGCGCCGCGGCCCTCTACCTCGTATCGGTCGCGGTCCTGACGGCGCTGCTGCCCGCGATCGATGAGGTTCCGGCCGACTTCCCGGCGGTGGTCCTCTGGCGGTTCCGGATCGATTCGGCGGCGATGCAGGCGATCATGTGGGCGACGCTCGGCCAGGGTTTCGGCGCGCTCGCCGAAGGCCGCTTCGGTGGTCGCCATTACCTGTCGATGCCACCGAGCTGGCGTTAGCACCTCTCCACCGACCGGCCCGACGCGCAAGAGCGGAGGACGACGTCACCGCGAGCCGTCTGCGCTGAGAAACGCCGGCACCAGCGCGAGACAGACGACGGCGGCGCCGATCCACGGCAGCGACGCGGTGCCCGACAGGTTCGTGAGCACCACCGCCCCCAGGGCTGCCCCCAGCGCATCGCCGAGGTTGAAGGCGGACTGGTTCAGCGTCGACGCCAGGTGGGGCGCCTCCCTCGCCGCCATGACGACCCGGTGCTGCAGCGGCGGGACGATCGCGAACGCGGCGTTGCCCCAGACGTACACGGCGACGAGGTCGAGCGAGCGGGTGCGGACGAGGAGGCCGAAGCCGAGCAGGGCGATCGCGTCGGCGGCGAGGAGCGCACGGATCGCGAGCAGGACGTCGCCGTCGGCGAGGCGTCCGCCGACCAGGCCGCCGACGGTCAGCCCGGCTCCGAACAGGAACAGCGCCGAGGCGGCTCCGTGCGGCGTCAGCCCGGCCTCGTGCTCCAGCAGGGGCGTGAGGAAGGTCAGGACGGTGAACAGCGCCGCCGAGGAGAGCGTGCTGACGAGCATGGCGAGCCAGATCTGAGGCTGCCGCAGCGCCGCAAGCTCGCGCCGCACTCCGTTCGATGCCGCGCCGAGACCACGCGGCATCCAGACGAGCATGGCCGCCAGGGCAGCGGCCGCGAGGACCGCGACCAGCGCGAAGGTGATGCGCCAGCCGGCCGCCTGCCCGATCCAGGTGCCGGCCGGGACACCGACGACGTTCGCGACCGTCATGCCGGTGAACAGCAGCGCGACCGCCCGCACCGACTTCCCGGGAGGCGCCAGTTCGACCGCGACGATCGAGGCGATGCCGAAGAACGCGCCGTGCGCCAGCGCCGTCGCGATCCGCGCGATCATCAGGACGCGGAAGTCGGGTGCGGCGGCGCAGGCCGCGTCTCCGGCGAGGAACACCAGCATCAGCGTGGCGAGCGCGCCTCGCCGCGACACGCGCGAGAGCAGTGCGGCGACGAACGGCGAGCGGAAGGCGACGCTGAGCGCGTAGACCGAGATCAGCAGGCCCGCCTTCGGCACCGACACACGCAGATCCGAGGCGAGGCTGGGGATGAGACCGACGATCACGAACTCTCCGGTCCCGATGCCGAAGCTCGCCAGCGCGAGCGCGTAGAGCGCGCGCGCATTGCCGGTGCCGGCCGCGCCGTCCGCCGAAGCTCCGGGGCGGACGACCTCCGCCTCGGTCACACTAGCTTCCCTCCCGCTCGGGAGGTCGCGCCGCGCGCTCCGGCAACCCGAGTGCCGAGGTCTCCTTGATCGTCTCCAGGATGATGACGGTCTCGGTCCTGAGGACGTCGGGCTGACTGCTGAGGTGCTCCGTGCCGCGGATGACGCCGGAGCTGTTGAGCCGTCGCACGCGCTCGTCCGCCGCGGACACCGACGGGCCTAGCTCAGCGTATCGCAGAACCGCGCCATGCGCACGCAGGCCTCGCGCAGGCTCTCGTCGTCGGCGGCGACGCTGAGGCGCAGGTAGGGGCTCATGCCGAACGCGCCGCCATGCACGGTCGCGACATGCTGCTCCCCGAGCAGGGCAAGGGCGAAGTCCTCGTCACTGTCCAGGCGCGCGCCGCCGGCGCTGCGGCGGCCCAGGCAGCCGGCGATACCGGGATAGACGTAGAACGCGCCGTGCGGCTCGGTGCACGTGACGCCGGGCATCTCGCGCAGTGCCGCCACCACCATGTCGCGGCGGCGCCGGTAGGTGTCGCGCATCACCGCGACCAGGGCGGGCTCGCCACGCAGCGCCGCCGCCGCCGCCGCCTGCGAGATGCTGCTGGCGCCGGAGGTGGCGTTGCTCTGGATGATGGTCATCGCCGCGATCAGCCGCGACGGGCCGCCGCAATAGCCGATGCGCCAGCCGGTCATGGCGTAGGTCTTGGAGACGCCGTTCAGGGTCAGCACCCGGTCGCGCAGCGCAGGCGCCAGCCGCGCCAGCGACACGTGCGGCGGTCCGTCGTGGATCAGCTGCTCGTAGATCTCGTCGCACAGGATCCAAACACGCGGATGGCGCCGCAGCACCGCCGCGAGCGCGGCCAGCTCGTCCGCGCCGCAGGTCGCCCCGGTCGGGTTGTTGGGAAAGTTCAGGATCACCCAGCGGGTGCGCGGGGTGATCGCCGCCTCCAGCGCCGCCGGCGTCAGACCGAAGCCGAGCGCCTCCGGACAGGCGGCGATGACCGGATCGCCGCCGAGGAGCTGCACGATCAGCGGGTAGCTCGCCCAGTAGGGTGCGGGGATCACCACCTCGTCGCCGGGCTCCAGCG
>CAXTOE010000130.1:5094-7235 GCA_964245685.1 uncultured Acetobacteraceae bacterium
CCGTTGCCTACCATCACCTCGTCGTCGGCGAAGACGAGGCCGTACTCACGCGCGAACTTGACGCGCACCGCCCGCTTCAGCGGGGCGGTGCCGGCGGTGGGCGGATATTTCGTCTCTCCTGCCAATGCCGCGGCATGCGCGGCCTCGATGGCTTGCGGCGGCGTGTCGAAGTCCGGCTCGCCCAGCGCCAGCGAGATCACGCGGTGTCCCGCCGCCTGCAGCGCGCGCGCCCGCGACGCCATGCCGACGGTCGCCGGCAGCGCCAGGGCCAACAGGCGCGACGCCAGGGTCGGCGACTCCGCGGCCGGCAGGTCGGGCGCCGGCACGCTCAGTGCAGCGCGTCGCAGAAGCGGCGGATGCGGGCGCAGGCCTCGCGCAGGCTGTCGGTGTCGGTGGCGTAGCTGACGCGGAAATGGCCGGGGAACAGGAACGCCGCGCCGTGCACGGCGGCGACACCCTGCTCCTCCAGCAACGCAGTCACGAAGCCCTCGTCGTCCTCGATCCTGGCGCCGCCGGCAGTGGTCTTGCCGATGCAGCCCTGCATCGAAGGATAGACGTAGAACGCGCCCTCCGGTTTGTGGCAGGTGATGCCAGGCGCGAGGTTCAGCATCTCGACCACGAGGTCGCGCCGCGCCTGGTAGGTCGCGATCATGGTGGCGATGAAATCCTGCGGCCCGCTGAGCGCCTCCAGCGCCGCCGCCTGGCTGATCGAGCTCGGGTTGGAGGTGGACTGGCCCTGCAGCTTGTCCATGGCGCGGATCAGTGCCGTCGGCGCGCCGGCGAAGCCGATGCGCCAGCCGGTCATCGCGTATGCCTTGGAGCAGCCGTTCATGGTCACGGTGCGGTCGCGCAGCCGCGGCTCGACCTGCACCACGGTGGCCGGCCGGAAGCCGTCATAGACCAGCTTGTCGTAGATGTCGTCGGTGAAGATCCAGACATCGGGATGACGCAGCAGCACGTCGCAGATGCCGCGAAGCTCGTCGGCGGAGTAGGCGGCACCGGTCGGGTTGTTCGGGCTGTTGAGGAAGAACCACTTGGTGCGCGGCGTGATCGCGGCCTCGAGCTGCTCCGCGTCGAGCTTGAAGCCGCGGTTCGGGCCGCACGGGACGATCACCGGCACGCCGTCGGCGAGTGCCACGATGTCCGGGTAGGAGACCCAGCAGGGCGACGGGATGATCACCTCCGAGCCTGCTTCGAGCGTCGCCACCATCGCGTTGAAGATCACCTGCTTGCCGCCGCTGCAGACGATGATCTCGTCGGGCCTGTAGTCGAGCCCGGAATCCAGCCGGAAGCGCTCGGCGACCGCGGCCCGCAGTGCCGGCGTGCCGGACACGTCGGTGTACTTGGTCTGGCCGGCCTCTATGGCGCGGATCGCCGCCCGCTTGACGTTGTCTGGGGTGTCGAAGTCCGGCTCGCCCGCCGAGAGACTGATCACGTCGCGGCCCGCCGCCTTCAGGGCGCGCGCCTTGGTCGAGATGGCGATGGTCTGGCTGGGACTGATCCTGTTCAGGCGTGCGGCGATTAGGTCCATGACACTCGGACGGCCCTTGCGACGGAGAGCGCAGGCTAGAGCAGAACCGGGCGGTGGGGAACCGCGACCGGCCGGCCAGCGTGCTCGCCGATCGCGCGCGCGATGCGCATCGTCTCGAGCCTGATCTCGCGTATCTCGCCCAGGGCCATGTCGGTCAGCGCCGGTCCCGCGGACGCGGGAACGCCGCACGCGAACGGCGGCTTCGGATCGTATTCCAGCATCAGCTGGGTCAGCTTCGCCGCCGTCTCGCCGCGCAGCCGCGCCAGCAGCACCAGGCCGAAATCGATGCCGGCGGTGACGCCGCCGCCGGAGATGCGGTTGCGGTCGATCACGACGCGCTCCCGCACGACCTCGACGCCCATCGCGGCGAGCGCCTCGCACGCCGCCCAGTGCGAGGTCGCCCGGTAGCCGCGCAACAGGCCTGCGGCCGCGAGCAGCAGCGAGCCCCAGCAGACCGAGGTCACGTAGCGCGCCCGGCCGCCGCGGTCGCGGAGGAAGCCCAGGATGTGCGCATCCTGCAGCACCGCCGCCGTGCCCAGGCCGCCCGGCACGAACAGCACGTCGAGGTCGGCCGGGCAGTCGGCCAGGGTCGCGCTCGGCTGCACCGCGA
>CAXTOE010000131.1:0-3651 GCA_964245685.1 uncultured Acetobacteraceae bacterium
GCGCGAAGGCGCGCGCCAGCGCCACGCGCTGCTGCTCGCCACCCGACAGCTGGCCCGGCCGGTGGCCGATGCGGTGCGACAGCCCGACCTGATCCAGCGCCGCCCGCGCCCTTGCGCCGGCATCGCGCCGTCCCGCGAGCTCCAGCGGGATCGCCACGTTCTCCAGCGCCGTCATCGTCGGGATCAGGTGGAAGGACTGGAACACGATGCCGATATGGCGGCCGCGGAAGCGCGCGCGCGCATCCTCCGACAGGCCGGCGAAGTCGGTGCCCTCGATCCAGACGCTGCCGCGGCTGGGCCGTTCGAGCCCCGCGAGCAGCATCAGCAGGCTGGTCTTGCCCGATCCGGACGGGCCGACGATGCCGACCGACTCGCCGACCTGCAGCTCGAGCCCGACGCCGCACACGATGTCCAGCGTGCGCTCCGAGTTGACCGCATCCGGACGCGCGGGCACCGTCAGCCAGAGGTCGCGCGCCTGCAGCAGCGGCGGGGGAGGCGGAACTGTCGGTCGGTGCACGGTGTCTGTCTTCTCCGCCCGCCGGCCTGGCTGCCTCGGGATCGACCGTGAGCAAGCTCCGGCGGAGCACAACGCGGCTGGCGCTGCTTGTTTGCCTGGCGCTGCCGCTGCCCGCCGGCGCCACGGTCGCGCCGGCACCCGCGCCGGTGAAGCTGCTGGCGCTCGGCGACTCCCTGACCGCCGGCTACGGCCTGGCGCACGAGCAGGGCTTCGTCGCCCAGCTGCAGCAGGCGATCGACCGCGAGCACCTCGACGCGCACGTGCTCGATGGCGGGGTGTCCGGCGACACCTCGGCCGGCGCCCTGGCGCGGCTGGACTGGGCGCTCGGCGACGATCCGGACGCGGCGATCGTCGAGCTCGGCGGTAACGACGCGCTGCGCGGCCTGCCGCCGGCGCGGATGGAGCAGAGCCTGCGCGCGATCCTGGACCGGCTCGACGCGCGGCACCTGCCGGTGCTGCTGAGTGGGATGATCGCGCCGCCGAACATGGGGGCCGGCTACGCCCAGGAGTTCCGCGCGGTGTTCGACCGCCTGTCGCAGCGTCCGGGGCTGATCTACGACCCGTTCTTCCTCCAGGACGTCGCCACCCACGACGCGCTGGTGCAGTCCGACCATATCCACCCGAACGCCGACGGGGTGCGCATCATCGTCGCCCGGCTGATGCCCGACGTGCGCCGCCTGATCGCCGCCGTCCGGCCGCGTGCCGCCCAGGGGAGATGATGCCGCGAGATGAGGCCGCGAGATGAGGCTGTTCGTCGGGATCGAGCTGCCCGATCCGCTGCGCGACCGGCTGACGGCGCTGTACGGCAGCCTGGTGGGTGCGCGCTGGACGCCGCCCGAGAACCTGCACCTGACGCTGCGCTTCATCGGCGAGACGCCCCGCCACGTCGCCGAGGAGATCGACCACGCGCTCGCCGCCCTGCACGGCCGCAGCTTCCCGCTGACCCTGAGCGGCATCGGCATCTTCAACCGGGCGGGACGCGCGAGCGCGCTGTGGGCCGGCATCGAGCATCGCGAGCCGGTCGAGCACCTGCGGCGCAAGATCGAGACGGCGCTGCAGCGCGTCGGCCTGCCGCCGGAGCGCAAGCGCTTCCAGCCGCACGTCACGCTGGCACGTGTCGACGGGATCGCGGAGGCGGTGCTCGCGGGCTGGGTGCAGGCGCACAACCTGCTGCGCTCCGAAAGCGTTCCGATCACCTGCTTCACGCTGTTCTCCTCGCTGCTGGGCAAGGAGCAGCCGGTCTACACCGCGGAGGTCACCTATGAGCTGGGCTAGATCGCTCACCGTTCTCGGCCTGCTGGCGCTGCCGGTGGCCGGTTACGCGCTGACCCAGGTGTCGGGGCCGGTGCAGATCGAGGCGTCGCGTGCCGACGGCGACGATGCCCGCCACAGCGCCACGCTGTCCACGACCATCACCAATCACGGCGCCCTGCCCGACCGGCTGATCAACGTCGCCTGTCCGGGCATCGGCACCGTGGCGCTGCTCAACGGGCAGCCCCGTCCGGTCGGTGATACGCAGCGCAACGGGCTCGACCTGCCGGGCAGCATCGGCGGCAGCGCCACCCCGGTCGCCGCGCGGTTCGGCCTGAGCCAGGCGACGCAGCCGCTGGTGGCCGGCGCGCTGATCCCGTGCGCGCTGTACTTCGAGCATGCCGGGCAGCGTATCGTGGTGTTCGCGCTCGGCGCGCACGAGCCGGCGTCGAACGAGCCCTGAGCCTGCGCCCGCGATGAGTGCGGCGGAGGCGCTCGACGATCTGGTGCGCGAGGTGCGTGCCTGCCGGCATTGCGCGGCGCACCTGCCGCTGGGTCCGCGCCCGATCCTGCATGTGTCGTCCACCGCCCGGCTGCTGATCGCGAGCCAGGCGCCTGGCACCGTGGTGCACGAGAAGGGCATCTCGTTCTGGGACGCCTCCGGCGAGCGGCTGCGCGGCTGGCTCGGCATCGGCAAGGAGGTGTTCTACGACACCAGCCGGGTGGCGATCCTGCCGATGGGGCTGTGCTACCCGGGCCGTCTGCCGCAGGGCGGCGACAACCCGCCGCGGCCAGAGTGCGCGCCGCTCTGGCGCGACCGCATCCTGTCGCGAATGCCGGGTATCCGGCTGACCCTGCTGATCGGCAGCTACGCGCAGAACCACGTGCTGGGCACGGGCGCGATGACGCCGCGGGTGCAGGCGTTCCGCCGCTTCCTGCCGGAGTACTTCCCGCTTCCGCATCCCTCCTGGCGCACCGGCGTGTGGGAGAGCCGCAATCCCTGGTTCCAGAGCGAGGTACTGCCTGCTCTTAAAGCAGAGGTGACATGCGCTCTGGACATGACACGGGCGGGTCCGTAAACGACGGACCGTGAAGAAGCTGTCTCTAATTCTGGTCGCCTTCGCGCTCTGGGCAGGCTCCGCCCGCGCGGCGATACCCTGCGGCACCGTGGTGCTTCCGACCGGGCTCGGCCAGGGCGATCCGCAGGGCATCACCTCGCTCAATCCGCTGCTGACCAACTCGGTCTACAACAAGCAGATCATCTACCAGATCTACCGGCCGCTGGTCTGGATCGACCGGCACGCCGCGTATGACCCGGCGCTGAGCCTGGCCAGTGCGGTCACTACGCTGGATGGAGGGCAGACGTGGCGCCTGACCATCAAGCCGTGGGTGTGGTCGGACGGCGTGCCGATCACCGCGAGCGACGTCGTGTTCACCTTCGACCTGATCCGCAGCATCGGCCCGGGCTACGTATGGTATCGGCTCGGCGGCATACCGAACATGCTCGACCACGTGGTGGTGCTGTCGCCGCACGAGGTGGAGATCAGGCTGAACCGCCGGGTCAACCCTGCCTGGTTCCTGCGCCTCGGCCTCGGCAACACCGTCCAGCCGCTGCCGGCGCACGTCTATCGCGGCATGAGCCTGCGCGAGATGCGCGCGCGGCAGACCGACCCGAAGCTGTTCGCGGTCTCCGACAGCGCGTTCCTGCTCAGCGACTTCGAGGTCGGCCGGCACCTCACCCTGACGCCGAATCCGCTCTACGGCGGCCAGCACCCGCACATCAAGCGGCTGGTGATCGACTTCCTGGAGGGCGGCAACGCGCTGCAGGCGCTGCGCTCGCGCGAGATCGACGCAGCCAACGAGCCGTTCCGTCAGTGGAACCT
>CAXTOE010000131.1:3661-7170 GCA_964245685.1 uncultured Acetobacteraceae bacterium
GATCGCGATCGACCAGAAGCAGGTCATCGCGCTCGCCCTGCACGGGCAGGGCAGCGTCGTCCACGGGCCGGTGCCGGTCGCGATGCGAAGCTTCCTGTCCCCGCAGGCAAAGCGCGGCTACGCGAACCTAGACTACGATCCGGCGCATGCGCGTGCCCTGCTCGACCAGGCCGGCTGGACCCCCGGCCCGGACGGCATCCGCACCCGTGGCGGCCAGCGGCTGGCCCTCGACATCGAGGTGTCCGCGGGCGTCGTGGACCGGCTGATCACGCTGCAGGTGATCCAGCGCGACCTCGCGGCCGTGGGCATCTCGCTGTCGATCCGCGGCGTCGAGTTCAACGAGCTGTTCGCGACACTCGGCGGGAACGGCCATGACTGGGACAGCATCATGATCGCCTGGACGGTCGAGAGCTTCCCGGACAGCCAGCAGTTCTTCTCGTCGGACGGCACCAGCAACTTCGGCCACTTCCGAGATCCCCGAATGGACGTCCTGAACGAGGCCGTGATCACCGGCCAGGGTAACCAGCCGCTGGATGTCGTGCAGGACTATATCGCGTCGCTCCAGCCGTTCATCTTCCTGCCGACGGGCGCGATCGCCACGCTGACCCGCTCGGGTCTCGACGGCGTGCAGGTCATGGCGAGTCCGACCGGCACCTGGTCACCGGAACTCCTGACGTTGTCGGGTCCGATGGCCTGTCCGGATGCCGCCAGGGAGACCGCCGATGCGCGTCCTGTGGGGCATTAGCGGACGGCTCGGCAGCGCCGCGCTGTCGCTGGTGATCCTGATCACGCTGACCTTCGTCCTGGTCAACATCGCGCCGGGAAGCCCGGTCTACGGTATCCTGGGGCCGAAAGCCTCGCCGGCCTCGATCGCCGAGCTCACCCATAGCCTCGGGCTGGACCAGCCGTTCTGGCAGCAATACCTGCACTGGTGGGAGGATCTTGCTCGCGGCCGGCTCGGCTATTCCTATCAGGTGCAGCGGCCGGTGGCGGCCCTGCTGGCGACCTACGAGATGAACACGCTCGCCCTGCAGATCGTGTCGCTGACCGCGAGCCTGCTGATCTCCTTCGGGCTCGGCCTCGCGCACGGGGCACTCTACGACCGGGTCGCGGGGCGAGCGATCGGCGGCCTCGAGCTCGCCCTGTACGCCCTGCCCTCGTTCTTCAGCGGCACGCTGCTGATCCTTTGGTTCTCGATGGACCTGGCTTGGTTTCCCGCCGGCGGCGTCGAGGACCTGCGTCTCGCGCATCAGACGGTCGGCTCCGTCGCGCTGCATCTGGCCCTGCCGGCGCTGACCATCGTGCTGCTCACCGTGCCGGTACTGTCGCGCTACTTCGCGCAGTCGGTGCACGAGGAGCTCGGCCGGGACTACGTGCGATCCGCGGCCGCTCGTGGCGCCTCGCCCTCGCGCATCCTCGTCCGCCACGTGATCCGCAACGCCCTGCGTCCGCTGGTCACCGTGCTCGGCCTGTCGCTGCCCTCGATCTTCGCGGGTGGCGTGGTGGTCGAGACGGTGTTCGCCTATCCGGGACTCGGCTGGCTGCTCTGGCGCTCGGCGCTGTCGCAGGATTATCCGGTGCTGATCGGCATCGTGCTGGTGATCGGCATCCTCACCGTGCTCGGCAACCTGCTCGCCGACATCGTCAACACGCTGCTCGATCCGCGGGTGGGATATGCTTGAGAGCTCGGAGCTTGAAGGCACGGGGATCGGCAGTGCCGGTCCCGGCGCGCGCAGGTTCGGCGGTCCGGCGGTCCATCTCGGG
This sequence comes from uncultured Acetobacteraceae bacterium, assembly GCA_964245685.1. Taxonomy (GTDB): domain Bacteria; phylum Pseudomonadota; class Alphaproteobacteria; order Acetobacterales; family Acetobacteraceae; genus Lichenicoccus. The sequence goes on from CAXTOE010000131.1 coordinate 5,426, forward strand.
CGGCTGCTACGCCTGCGCGGCGGCAACCGGACGCTGACGGCGGGCTTGGCACTCGGCGGGCTGATCCTGTTCGCCTCCTGCCTCGGCCCGCTGCTCTACGGCCGCGACCCGTTCGCGCTGCACAGCGGCGTCGTCCTGATCGGTCCCGCCTGGCACTATCCGTTCGGCACCGACGATCTCGGACGCAACGCGCTCGCCCGGCTGCTGGTCGCCGGACGCTCGACGCTGTCCGTCGCACTCCCGGCGGCGGCGCTCGCTTTCATCGTCGGCACGCTGTACGGGCTGATCGCGGGGCTGGGTCCGCGGCTGCTGGACCAGGCGCTGATGCGGCTGCTGGACGCCGTGCTGGCGCTGCCGGGGCTGGTGATCCTGGTGTTCTTCGGCGCCATCGTGCCGCTCGACACGCCGAGCCTGATCCTGCTGCTCGGGCTGATCTCGTGGCCGCCGCTGGCGCGGCTGGTGCGCAACGAGACCCTGGCTCAGCGCGACCGCGACTTCGTGCACGCCTCGCGGCAGCTCGGCGGCGGCTTCGCCCACGTCGCCCTGACCCACCTGCTGCGGGTGATGGCGCCGGTGCTGGTGGTGAACTTCACCTTCCTGGTCGGCGACATGATCTTCGTGCTGTCCGCCCTTTCCTTCCTCGGGCTCGGCGTGCAGCCGCCGCAGACCAGCTGGGGCGGGCTCCTGCAGGAAGGGCTCGACATGGTCGCACTCGATCCGTGGTGGCTGATCGTGCCGCCGGGGCTGATGATCTTCGGCGCCATGCTGGCGACCTCGCTGATCGGCCAGGGGCTGCTCGCGCGCAGCGCCGCACGATGAGCGACCGGTTGACGAGCGACAGGCGCGCGCCGGTGCTGGCGCTGCGGCAGCTCGGGGTCAGCCTGCCGTCGCGCGACGGCCGCGGCCTGGTGCCGGTGCTGGAGGATCTCGACCTGGTGGTGCGCGAGGGCGAGATGACCGCCCTGGTCGGCGAGTCCGGCTCCGGCAAGACCATCGCCGCCCTGGCCGCGATGCGCCTGCTGCCGCCGGGCAGCCGCACCAGCGGCCGGGTGCTGTTCGGCGCGGGTGGCGCGAGCGAAGACCTCCTCGCCCTCGACGAGCCGCGGATGCGACTGCTGCGCGGACGCATCGGCATGGTGTTCCAGAACCCGCTCTCGGCGCTGAACCCATCGATGACCATCGGCCGACAGGTGGCGGAGGGGCACCGCCTGCACCACGGCGCCAGCGCCGCCGTCGCCCGCCGGCGTGCCGTCGAGCTGCTCGGCGAGGTCGGGCTGCCCGATCCGGCACGGCGGCTCGACGACTACCCGCACCAGTTCTCCGGCGGACAACGCCAGCGCGTGATGATCGCGGCCGCGCTGGCCTGCGAGCCCCGGCTGCTGATCGCCGACGAGCCGACCACCGGCCTCGATCCGCTGGTGGCGCGGCAGATCCTGCAACTGCTGGCGCGGTTGCAGCGCGAGCACCGCATGGGCCTGCTGTTCATCACCCACGACCTTTCGATCGTCGAGGAGTACGCGCGCTCGCTGACCGTGTTGTACGCCGGGCGCAGCGTCGAGTGGGGCAAGGCCTCGCACTTCTTCGCCGCCCCCCGCCATCCGTACAGCCAAGCGCTGCTCGCCGCGGTGCCGCGCCTCGGCCAGGCGGAGCTCTACGGCATTGCGGGCACGCTGCCCGAGCCTGGCGCGCGTCCGGCTGGCTGCCGCTTCGCGCCGCGCTGCCCGTTCCGCCAGCCGGTGTGCGAC
>CAXTOE010000132.1:0-3526 GCA_964245685.1 uncultured Acetobacteraceae bacterium
GCGTGCGCCAGCGTGACGCTCGCCGTCCGGCGCTCGTCCTCGATCGGGCGCCGCGCCGCCTCGGGCACGTCGAACAGCGTCAGCAGCGCGCTCGTGGGCAGCAGCCCGTGGCGCAGGATGCCGTGCACGGCGCCCGGGGTGGTGACGTGGTAGAGCCGCGGATGCCGCGCCGCGAGATCCTCCGGAGACATGTCGTGGCGCCCGTCCGCGTCCGGAGCTAGGTCTCGCCGTCCGGAGCCGGAAAGGGCAGGTCGTCCTGCTGCGCGGCGGGGCTCCTGCGTCGCGGTGCCGCGGCGGCGCGCAGGCGCAGCAGCTCGTCGACCATGCGGTCCATGGTCTGCCAGATCGGCTCGTCGCCGATACGCTCCTTCATGATCAGCCGGTGCGCCGCCAGCGTCACGTTCAGGGTGCCGCGCGTCGTCTCGGGTCGCGGCGAGCGCATCTGCACCAGCGCCTTCTCGACCTCGTCGAGCGGCAGCGCCATCGCCTCGGCGATCGCCTCCGGCGTCGCGCCGCCGCGACGCAGGCGACGTGCCTCGGTGACCTGACGGTCGGAGAGCGCGATAGAGGGCCGCAGCAGCTGCGTGCGGCGCGACATCTCGCCCGACCCGCTGCCGGGCGCCTTACCCTTGAACGCCATGTCCGCTCCGAAGCCGATGCCCTCGCCCGTCCCCGTCGGACACGGGCGAGGGCCTGTCAGGATAGCACCGGATCGATCCGGCGACAGCCGCGGCGCGCCTCCCGCCGACCGGTGCCAGTCGGATCGGGCCTTCTAAGCCGCGTGTTAACGTTTCTGCGGTAGAAGGATCCGGAGCAACGGGGATCAGCACGTGTTCAAGTTTCTCGAGGTCGTCTTCCTTGTGGTCGCTCCGTTCGCACTCGCGGTCCTGCTCGCCGCGGGCATCGTGCTGGACCGCATGGGCAAGCTCGACGCGGCGCTGCGCCTGGTCAGGCTGACATCGTTGCTGTCGAGACGCCCCACGTCGCGACCCCGGCACTAGGGCTCTACCGCGCCGACATCGCGCGACAGGACCGGCACGATACGCAGCCGCCCCGGCTCCGGCGTCGGCGCCAGCAGGTCCGCCTCCTCTCCGGCGAGCAGTGCCGGGAGCAGACGCAGCGGGCCGCCATGCGACAGCACCACGCAAGCTCGCGCCTCGCGGGCCAGCTGTCGCGCGACGTCGCGCACCCGCCGCAGCAGCGCGCCGCCGCTCTCGCCGCCGGGAGGGCGAAAGCCGAGCGGATCCGCCGCCCACTGCTCCAGCGCCGGACGCGGCACCGCCTCCCAGGGCCTGCCCTCCCAATCGCCGAAATCGAGCTCCAGCAGGCGCGGGTCCAGCACCGGATGCACTCCCAGCCGATCTGCGATCAAGCGAGCCACCGAGGCGCAGCGCGTCGCGGGCGAGCTCCAGACGCATCGCGGTGCCAGGGCACGCAGCGGTTCCAGCTGCCCCACGACGCCACCCTGCCAGTCCGGCGCCAGCGCCACGTCGAGCCGCCCGTAGCACGTCCCCGGCGGGACGAGGACCGGCGGATGACGCAGCAGCGCAATCTTGAACCAGTTGCACGATTGATCATGTGTGATAGGGTAAGACCCTTGTCGGTTGGTGGTTTGGATGGAAAACCCGTTCCAGGCGCGTAGACGACGTCGCCTCGTCGAGCTCTGCCTCGCCCTGGTCGTGCTGGTCTGCGTGTCGGCTGCCCTGCTGGGTGAGGGTCATCATCCCTTCGTTCTATCCGGCGGATTGTTGGCGAGCGACGCACGCACCCGTTAGAGCAGCAGGACCTTCCGGCCCTTGCCTAGCGGAACCTGATCCGGCAAGGCTTCCCGTGGATAAGCAGCGCGCGCCGCTTCGGTCGGCGACGCGGCATCGCGTGGTCAGGATCGGACAACGATCCGGCCTGAGATATCCAGGGAGTTTAACCAGGATCATGGACTCGGGACCGGTCTATCACGTCAAGCCGTCGCTGGCCGCCTCGGCGCTGATCACGGCGGCGCAGTATCCGGTACTGTCCAATCACGCGGCGCACGAGCCGGACAGCTACTGGTTGCAGGAAGCCGGCCGTATCGACTGGATCCGCTTTCCCGCCCTCGCCGGCGCGAGCCGCTTCGACGGCGAGGTGCAGATCTCCTGGTTCGCCGACGGGCTGCTCAACGCCTCAGTGAACTGCCTCGACCGTCACCTGCGCGAACGGCGCGACCAGCCGGCGCTGATCTGGCAGGGCGAGGCCGAGGAGGATGTCCGCCTCGTCAGCTACGGCGAGCTTCATGCCGAGGTCTGTCGCCTGGCCAACGCCCTGCGCAGGTTCGGCGTCGGCAAGGGGGACCGGGTCGCGATCTACCTGCCGATGGTGATCGAGGGCGCGGTGGCGATGCTCGCCTGCGCGCGGATCGGCGCCGTGCACGTGGTGATGTTCGCCGGCCTGTCCGCCTCCAGCATCGCCGATCGCCTCGGCGACTGCGGCGCCAGGTTGCTGATCACCGCCGACGAGGGACGTCGCGGCGGCAAGCGCATCGCCCTCAAGGCCGCCGCCGATGCCGCACTCGCCTCGCCCTCTGCGGCCTGCGTCGAGCACGTGGTGGTGGTGCGCGTTACCGGCGCCGACGTGCCGATGCAGCCCGACCGCGACCAGGACTACGCCGCCCTGGTGGGCCAGGAGCCGGCGACGTGCGAGCCGGAGACGATGGCGGCGGAGGATCCGCTGCTGCTGCTCTACACCTCGGGCAGCACCGGCAAGCCGAAGGGCGTGCTGCACAGCACCGCCGGCTACCTGGTGTGGGCGCGCTTCACCCACGAGGCGGTGTTCGACTACCGCGCCCCGGACCTGTTCTGGTGCACCGCCGACATCGGCTGGGTCACCGGGCACAGCTACGTGGTCTATGGCCCGCTCGCCAACGGCGGCACCAGCCTGATCTTCGAGGGCACCCCGTCCTGGCCCGAGCCGGGACGCTGGTGGCGGGTCATCGACAAGCATCAGGTGGCCTGCTTCTACACCGCGCCGACCGCGATCCGGGCGCTGATGCGCGAGGATCCGGCGACGCTGCACGCGACCTCGCGCGCCTCGCTGCGCGTGCTCGGCAGCGTCGGCGAGCCGATCAACCCGGAAGCCTGGCTCTGGTACTACCGCGAGGTCGGCGGCGAGCGCTGTCCGGTGGTCGATACTTGGTGGCAGACCGAGACCGGCGGCATCATGATCGCCCCGCTGCCTGGCGCCATCGGCCAGAAGCCCGGTTCGGCCACCCTGCCGCTGCCCGGGATCTGCCCGGTGCTGGTGGACGAGAAGGGGACGGTGCTGGCCGGCGAGGCGGAGGGACATCTGTGCATCGACCGCTCCTGGCCCGGCCAGGCGCGCACCATCTGGGGCGACCACGCGCGCTTCGTGCAGACCTACTTCTCCACCTATCCGGGGCTGTACTTCTCCGGTGACGGCGCGAGGCGCGACGCGGACGGCTATTTCTGGATCACCGGGCGGGTCGACGACGTCGTCAACGTCTCCGGCCACCGCATCGGCAGCGCCGAGGTGG
>CAXTOE010000132.1:3536-7121 GCA_964245685.1 uncultured Acetobacteraceae bacterium
GCTCAAGCGCGACGGCGAGGCGCCGGACGGGCTGGAGGTCCAACTTTCGCACCAGGTCGGCCAGGCGCTGGGACGCTACGCGGTGCCCGACACGGTGCTGATCGTGCCGGACCTGCCGAAGACCCGCTCGGGCAAGATCATGCGTCGCATCCTGCGCAAGATCGCGACGAGAGACACCGCCGAACTCGGTGACACGACGACACTCGCCGACCCGGCAGTGGTGCAGACGCTGCTCGACCGGCTGGAGAAAAGCGCTTGAACTCGATCTCGATGACCGGCCCCGCCGCCAAGCCGGACATGATCCACACCACCGTGCCGGCACGGCTGGACCGCCTTCCCTGGAGCCGCTTCCACATGCTGGTGGTGGTGGCACTCGGCATCACCTGGATCCTGGACGGGCTCGAGGTCACCATCGTCGGCTCGATCGGCCCGATCCTGCAGGAGCACAGCACGCTCGCGCTGACGCCGAGCAACATCGGCTCGTCGGCCTCGCTGTACGTGATCGGTGCCGTCGTCGGCGCGCTGATCTTCGGCTGGCTCACCGACAAGGTCGGACGCAAGGCGATCTTCAGCCTGACGCTGGGCATCTACATCCTCGGCGTGCTGCTGTCGGCGTGCTCGTGGAATTTCGTGAGCTTCGCGGCGTTCCGCTTCATCACCGGCCTCGGCATCGGCGGCGAATACTCGGCGATCAACTCCGCCATCGACGAGCTGATCCCGGCGCGGCTGCGCGGCCGCGTCGACCTGATCGTCAACGGCTCGTTCTGGGCGGGTGCGGCGCTCGGCGCCGGCGGCTCGATCTTCCTGCTCGGCGGCGACCTGATGCCGGTGCGCTTCGGCTGGCGGTTCGGCTTCGCCATCGGCGGCGTGCTCGGTCTCGCGGTGATCGTGATGCGGCGCTGGGTGCCGGAGAGCCCGCGCTGGCTGTGCACGCACGGCAAGCACATTGAGGGCGAACGCATCACCGCCGAGATCGAGCAGCGCATCTACCACCATACCGGCGAGCCGCTGCCGCCCTGCCACGAGACGCTCGCGGTGCACACGCGTGCGCGCTTCGGCTTTAGGATGGTGCTGGCGGCAATGATCGGCCCATACCGCACCCGCAGCATCCTTGCCCTGGTGCTGATGATCAGCCAGGCCTTCCTCTACAACGCCGTGTTCTTCACCTACGGGATGGTGCTGACGCATTACGAGCACGTGCCGACGCACAGGGTCGGGCTGTTCATCCTCCCGCTCGCGGTCAGCAACTTCCTCGGGCCGCTGCTGCTCGGTCGGTTCTTCGACACCATCGGCCGGCGCAAGATGATCTTCATCACCTATTCGATCTCGGGTGCGTTGATGATCACGGTGGCGTGGCTGTTCGCTGCCGGCGAGCTCGATGCCACCACGCAGACCATCGGCTGGGTGTCGATCTTCTTCTTCGCCTCGGCGGCGGCGTCGTCCGCCTACCTCACCGCCAGCGAGGTGTTCCCGCTGGAGACCCGGGCGCTGGCGATCGCGCTGTTCTACGCGTTCGGCACCGTCATCGGCGGTGCCGGGGCGCCGTGGCTGTTCGGCGAGCTGATCGAGGTCGGCGGTCGCACGCCGCTGGCGATGGGCTATGCCGCGGCCGCGGCACTGATGCTGATCGCCGCCGTGGTCGGGCTGAAGATCGGCATCGATGCCGAGGGCAAGTCGCTCGAGAGCATCGCGCCCCCGCTCTCCACGCTCTGAGCGCAGGCACGCCGGGAGAAGGTCAGAAAAAGGGCGGCAGGATCAACCTGCCGCCCTTCCTGGGTTCGGCTCGATTACTTGTTCAGGATCGGCGGCGCGGCGGTGCCGGTCGTGGTGCCGGTGGTGGTTCCGGTGGTGGTGTCGACCGCGCGGCCATCTGGTCCTTCGATCTCGACCTCCTCGCGACGCACGGTGTCGTGCACCGTCTCCACCCGCTCCTGCACGCCCTTCTGCACGACGACCTCCTCGACCACGTGGGCGGTCTTGCCCACGACGGCTTCCTCGGCGGTCTCTGTCACCACGATCTCGTGGTCGTGGAACGCGTCCGCACCCACGGTCGCGGTGCCGGTCACCGGGCGGCGGAACACCGACACGGTCTCGTTGCGTAGCCGGATCTGCTCATCCACCGGACGCTCGACGACGTAGCGGCGGATGCGGGTCGAACCACGATCCACCTCACGCTTGCCGACCTGAAGCGTCTCCTCGGAGAGGGGAATGACCTCTTCCGCGCCGACCGTCGCCGCCGTCGCCAGCGGAGCCGCAGGCACGGCGGCCGTGGTGCCGGTGCTCATCCCGCTGGTGGCACCCATTCCGCTGGTGGTGCCGAGATCGCTGGTGGTGCCGAGACCGGTGGTCGTCGTGGTCCCGGCATAGGCGCCGCCGACGCTGGTGCCGCCGGCGGTGGCGGTGTCCTGCTCGTCGAGATCGAGGGGGCCGTGCCGCTCGAGCACCGTGTAGATGTGGTCGATGTTGGTTCCGTCGCTGATCACGGTCACCACGGTCCGTCCCGACTGGATCGAACGGTCGTAGACGTCGTGCTGATCGTTGGTGGTCTCCTGACCGGTCAGCCAGGCCCAGAAACCATGATGCTGTGTGGTGCCTTCGGTCTGCGTGCCGAGGGTTCCGGCGCTGGTCTCGTCCTTCGCGTAATGCTCGATGGACGACGCCGGGATGCCGGATGCCACGAGATCGGAGATCGCGGCCTCCGCATGCGTCAGCGTCGAAAATACGGCTACGACTGTTTCACTCGCCATTTCAATCACCGCTCAAGTTGAAGGTTGCACTGTTAACGTCGCCGTCGCCCTGCGTCCGCTGCACGACCGCCTCCTGCTGGCGAAGCACGACGGTCTCCTGATGGCGCGATGTGGTCCTGACGCGGGTGACGCGGATCTCCTGTTTCAGGAACAACCGCCTCTCCACCACCAGGACTTCCTCGACGACCGGGATGATCGTCACCTCGCCCTCCTGACGTATGTCGGGCATGACGTCGATGATCGTGCCGACGGCGACGCGCTCGACGTGGGCGTGTTCCTCGGCCAGCATCTCGTCGACGGTCTGTTCGCGGAACTTGGTGACGGTCGAGATTTTTACCCGACCGGTCTCGCGCTTCAGCCGACTGACATCGAGCTGCTCGGCATGCAGCGGGACCACGAGTTCGCTCAGGTCCGGGGTCCCTGTCGGTTGGTCTTCCTGCACGCGGGATCGCCTTCTTGCCAAGCGTATCGACCAACAGCACAGGCTAATCGTTCGCCGCTGGCGCGAGTTCCGATGAAAAAGCGGCCGGCCGCAGGGCCGGAGCAGTCGGCGATCGGACCCCAGGGGACGCCCCGATCAGGGTGGCGGCGGCTGATCGTCGGGCTCCCCCATCTGCCAGAGCAGGAAGGCCTGCTCGTCCGCGGCGTCCGCCTCGCGCTGCGCCCGCGTCGCCTCCAGGCCGCCCTCGGACTCGACGCGAAGCAGCACCGGAAAGGGCTTCTGAGGGCTGCCGTTCATGAAGGTGTCGAGCCGCGCGCAACCGGCGGCTGGCAGTGCGAGTGCCAGGAGCACACCGAAGCCAAACCCGCGATCACACTGCATTCAGCAAAGCGTATC
>CAXTOE010000133.1:0-7065 GCA_964245685.1 uncultured Acetobacteraceae bacterium
GCCCGCGCCCGCCGTCATCACGGCGCCGCACCAGAAACTTCCGAACAGCAGCGTGCGCCGGGTGATCGCGCGCCGGCTGTCGGAGTCCAAGCAGTTCGTGCCGCATTTCTACGTCACCATCGACGTCGAACTGGACCGGTTGCTGTCGCTGCGCACCGAGCTGAACGCGTCGGCGCCGAAGGAGGGGCCGGGCCAGTTCAAGCTGTCGGTCAACGACCTGCTGATCAAGGCGGCCGCGGTGACGCTGCGCCGGGTGCCGAAGGTCAACGCCTCCTACACAAGAGCCTGTCGCAGCTCAGCAACGAGGCGCGCGCGCTGATCGCGCGCGCCCGCGACGGCAAGCTCAAGCCCGACGAGTTCCAGGGCGGCTCGTTCTCGATCTCCAACATGGGCATGTTCGGTGTGCGCGAGTTCTCCGCCATCATCAACCCGCCGCAGGGTGCGATCCTCGCGGTAGGTGCCACCGAGCGTCGTCCGGTGGTGCGCACCGGCGACCGCATCGAGGTCGCCAGCGTGATGACCTGCACGCTCTCGGTGGATCACCGGGTCATCGACGGCGCGCTCGCCGCGCAGTGGATGTCGGTGTTCAAGTCCGTGGTCGAAGCGCCGATGAGCCTGGTGGTCTGAGCGACATGGCCGATACCCAGTTCGACCTCGTCGTCATCGGCGGCGGCCCGGGCGGCTACGTCGCCGCGATCCGCGCCTCCCAGCTCGGCATGAAGGCGGCGGTGGTGGAGCGCGAGCATCTCGGCGGGATCTGCCTGAACTGGGGCTGCATCCCGACCAAGGCGCTGCTGCGCTCGGCGGAGATCAACCACCTGCTGCGTCACCTCGACGAGTTCGGCTTCGCCGCCGACAACATCCGCTTCGACCTCGACCGGGTGGTGAAGCGCTCGCGCAAGATCGCGGGCCAGCTCGCCTCCGGCGTCGGCCACCTGCTGCGCAAGAACAAGATCGCGCTGTTCAACGGCGCCGGCCGGCTCGACGGCAACGCCGGGGAGCTGCGTCGGGTCGCGGTCTTCAAGGACGACGCGCCGGTCGCGGATCTCACCGCCCGTCACGTGATCCTGGCCACCGGGTCGCGTGCCCGCGTGCTGCCCGGGCTGGAGCCGGACGGCAAGCTGATCTGGTCCTACCGCGAGGCGATGGTCCCCGAGGCGATGCCGCGACGGCTGCTGGTGGTCGGGTCCGGGGCGATCGGCATCGAGTTCGCCTCGTTCTACCGCAACATGGGCGCCGAGGTGACGGTGATCGAGGTCGCCGACCGCATCCTGCCGGTTGAGGACGAGGAGATCGGTGCCTTCGCCCGCCGTGCCTTCGAGGCGCAGGGGATGCGCATCCTGACCAGCGCCAAGCTCGGCACCCTGCGCAAGGGCGAGGACACGGTGGTGGTGCCGGTCGAGACCACGGCGGGCCAGGAGGAGATCACGGTCGATCGCGTGATCTCCGCGGTCGGCATCGTCGGCAACGTCGAGGGGATCGGGCTGGAGGGCACCAGGGTCGAGGTCGAGCGCACCCACGTGCGGATCGACCCGTTCTGCGCCACCGGAGAGCCTGGGGTGTACGCGATCGGCGACCTCGCCGGCGCGCCCTGGCTCGCCCACAAGGCGAGCCACGAGGGGGTGATCTGCGTCGAGAAGATCGCGGGGCTGCAGCCGCATCCGATCGACTGGACCAACATCCCCGGCTGCACCTACTGCCGGCCGCAGGTGGCCTCGGTGGGACTGACCGAGGCGCGCGCGCGGGAGGCCGGACGGAAGGTGCGGGTGGGTCACTTCCCGTTCATCGGCAACGGCAAGGCGATCACGATGGGGGAGCCCGACGGCATGGTGAAGACCGTGTTCGACGCCGCCACCGGCGAGCTACTCGGCGCGCACATGGTCGGCTCGGAGGTGACCGAGATGATCCAGGGCTACGCCATCGCGCGCACCCTGGAGACGACGGAGCAGGAGCTGATGCACACGGTGTTTCCGCACCCCACCGTCAGCGAGACCATGCACGAGTCCGTGCTGGATGCGTACGGGCAGGTGATCCATTATTGAGACGCCGGGCGTGGCCGGTCCGCTCGTCCGGCGACGCAGCCTTGCGCTACCCGATGCCGGGTCCATCTGTCACCCATGACGCCAAGGTTTCCCGCATGTCCACCCGGCTGCTGATCGACCACCGCGCCGCGCGTCATCCCGAGAAGGCGCACCGGCCGGACAACCCGATCCAGCGCAAGCCGGACTGGATCCGGGTCCGCGCGCCGACCGGCCTCGCCTACCAGCAGACGCGCGCGCTGATGCGCGAGCACGCGCTGGTCACCGTCTGCGAGGAGGCCGCCTGCCCGAACATCGGCGAGTGCTGGTCGCAGAAGCACGCGACGATGATGATCATGGGTGAGACCTGCACCCGCGCCTGCTCGTTCTGCAACGTGCGCACCGGTCAGCCGGACGCACTCGACGCCAGCGAGCCCGCGCGCGTGGCGCACGCGGTGGCGACGCTGGGGCTGCGCCACGTGGTGATCACCTCGGTCGACCGCGACGACCTGGCGGACGGCGGGGCCGACCACTTCGCCCGCGTGATCCGCGCGATCCGCGAGCAGGCGCCCGGCACCACGATCGAGATCCTGACCCCGGACTTCCTGCGCAAGCCGGCGGCACTCGAGATCGTCGTCGCGGCGCGCCCCGACGTGTTCAACCACAACCTCGAGACGGTCCCGCGCCTGTATCCGACGATCCGTCCGGGCGCGCGCTACTTCCAGTCGCTGCGGCTGCTCGACCAGGTCAAGCAGCACGATCCCGGCATCTTCACCAAGTCCGGCCTGATGGTCGGGCTGGGCGAGCAGCGTGGGGAGATCCTGCAGGTGATGGACGACCTGCGCATCGCCGACGTCGATTTCCTCACCCTCGGCCAGTACCTGCAGCCCAGCGTGAAGCACGCCGCGGTCAATCGTTTCGTCACGCCGGACGAGTTCGCCGATTACGCCGCGATGGCCCGTGCCAAGGGGTTCCTGCAGGTGAGCGCCACGCCGCTGACGCGATCCTCCTACCACGCCGACGCGGATTTCGCGGCTCTTCGCCTGGCCCGCGAGAGACGTCTGGCGGTGGCCGTCTGATGCCGACCCATGCCGAGCGGCGCCTGATCAACTACACGCCGGAGCAGCTCTTCGACCTCGTCGCCGACGTCGACCGCTACCCGGAGTTCCTGCCCTGGTGCGTCGGCGCCCGGGTGCGCAGCCGCGGCCAGACCGAACTGCTCGCCGACCTGACCATCGGCTTCGGACCGTTCCGGGAAAGCTTCACCAGCCGCGTCGAGCTGGACCGGCCGAACTTCGCCCATGTCCGTTACGAGAAGGGCCCGTTCCGCTACCTGAACAACAAGTGGACCTTCACGCCGCATCCCAACGGCTGCTCGGTAGATTTCTTCGTCGAGTTCGAGTTTCGCTCGCGGCTGCTGCAGGCCGCGATCGGTGCGGTGTTCGACAAGGCGGTCCACCTGATGGTCGGCGCCTTCCTCAAGCGCGCGCGGGAGGTCTACGGACCGCCGGCCACGACCATGGCGCCGGTGAGCGCGTAGCGCGCGGCGGCACGTCGCCGGCACTGCCGGACGGGGACGAATCCCGCCGTCGTTGCGGAACCGCCACGCGATGATCTCGTTTCCTTGACGCGCCGCCGTCGCGGTCCATCCGCGATTGCAACCTGTTCCAGTTCCAGCCAACCCTGTCCTGGCCAACAGGCAGAGAAGGAATATCTGATGAAAACCATACTGAGAGCGACGATCTGCGCCGCGGCGATGGGTCTCGCGGTGCCGGCGATGGCCGCGACCGACGACGCGACGATGCATCACCACCACAGGATGCACGGCAAGCACGGCATGATGAAGAGGGGCGCCACCTCAGGCGACGCCGAGACCGCGAAGCTCAACGACCAGAGCCTGCAGAACGCCAAGGCGGGCATGATGCCGGCCTCGTCGTCCGCCACGTCGACACCGGCCTCGTCGTCCGGCGCGATGAGCGCGCCGCCGAGCAACGCCATGGCGCCCGCCTCCGGCACCGCGCCGATGACCGCGCCGGGTACCGGTATGTCGGCACCCTCCTCCGGCGCCATGGGTACCACGGCACCGAACATGCCCGCCGCCGCTCCGGCCACCACGCCGAGCTCCGGCGCTGCGACCCCTCCCTCTGGGCAATAATTAATCCCGATCCTTACCGGAGGGATTTACAGCCCGGTAACGAACTCGTGTTTTAATATGAACATCCGCGGCAGTTCGCTTCGGATGTTCATATTCGCGCCGCGATCCGCAACCGGACCCCTGCGCGACCACGAGGGAAGTCCGATGCGCCTGATCTGGAACGCCGGGGCGGCGACCGCCGTTACCGTAATGCTGACCCTGGTTGCCTCCATCGCCTCCGGTCCGGGCCATCCGGCGCGGGCGACGCCCGTGACGGCGCAGGTGGATCAGACCTCGGATCAGCCTCACCATCGCTATGCCAACCTGACCGAGCACTTCGTGGCGGCCAACACCAGCCACGACGGCAGGCTCACCATCGACCAGGCGACGCGCGCCGGCTGGGTCCGGATCGTCCGGCACTTCGGCGAGATCGACACCGACCACCTTGGGTTCGTCACGGCGGCGCAGATACACGCCTACAATGTCGGCCAGCGGCACGGCCACCGCGTCGCCGGCGAGGCATAGGCTCCTTCAGCTGGCACACCTCGTCAGCAGCGTCAGCGCCATCGCGGTGGCCTGGCGGCGCACCTCCGCTCGCGTGCCCGCGAAGACGTGCCGATCGCTACGCGTCGGCACGCCGGTGCGCGCGGTGGCGAACCACACCAGGCCGACCGGCTTGTCCGGACTGCCGCCGCCCGGGCCGGCGATGCCGGTGATCGACACCGCGCAGCCAGCCTCGGCGCGTCGCAGCGCGCCTTCCGCCATCGCCGCGGCCACCGCCTCGCTCACCGCGCCCACCCGGTCGAACAGCGCCGGCTCGACCCCGAGCAGCCGGTGCTTCATCGCGTTCGAGTAGGTGACGAACCCGCCCAGCACCACGTCCGAGCTGCCGGCGTGATGGGTGAGGCTGGCGGCGACCAAGCCGCCGGTGCAGCTCTCCGCGGTCGCCACGGTCAGACGCGCGCCGCGAAGCACCTCCAGGGTGCGGGCCGCCTGCGCGAGTGTCGCCTCGTCGAGCATCGCCGCCTCCGCCGTCATCGTCCGCACCCGATCATTCCACGCCATACCTGCGCCGGCCACGTTAATTCGAGGTCGGGCGGACCATGACCGGCGAGATCTACAGGCCGCTCCACCGCAGCAGCAGCCGGCACGCGACGAGCAGGATCGCGCCCAGCATGCCGGCGGCGACGTCGTCCGCCATCACGCCGAACGCGTCGTGGCGGCGGTCCAGCGCGCCGATCGGGCCCGGCTTGACGATGTCGAGCAGCCGGAACATCAGGAAGGCGGCCACGAACCACGCCGCATCGGACCGGACCGGGAGGTGCAGGGCGGGTACGCCGAGCAGCGTGATCCACTGGCCCGCGACCTCGTCGATCACCACCCAGCCGTGGTCGGCACCGCCCGAGGCGCGCGGGATCGCCCACAACCCGGCGGCGCAGGCGGCCAGGATGCAGAGCAGCAGCAGCGAGGTGTGCGTGCTCAGCAGGATGCCAGGCAGCAACGCCGCGAGCGAGCCGACGGTGCCGGGCGCCACCCGGCTGAAGCCGCTGCCGAGGCCGCTCGCCACCAGCACCGGCAGCCGCAGTCGCGCGGATCCCTCGGGCCGGGTGTCGATCCATGTCACGGCCTGGCGCGCGAGGTCATCGCGATCGAGGCGAGGCGTCCTCCTGGCGTCGCGGCCGCCCTGCCGCCCGCGAGGATGCGGTAGATCGTCTGGTTCTCCATCACCCGCTGCACGTAGTTGCGCGTCTCGGCGAACGGGATCAGCTCGATCCAATCGAGCATCGCGTCCGAGGTGAGGTCGCGCGCGCCGATCGCCGGGGGATCGCCGTTCTGGATCAGCCATTTCTGCACCCGGTTGGGGCCGGCGTTGTAGGCGGCGACGGCGTAGGGCACGGCGCCGCCGAACCGTGCCAGCAGCCCGGCGAGGTAGCTGGTGCCCAGCGTCATGTTGGTGGCGGGATCCGACAGCGCGGCCACCTCGAGCTGTCCCGCCGACAGCGTGCGCGCGGTGGCCGGCATCAGCTGCATCAGGCCGTGCGCGCCGGCCGGGCTGACCACCGTGGGGTCGAAGCTGCTCTCCTGGCGCATGATCGCGAGCGCCAGTCCGGACGGCAACGCCGGCTCGCGCGGCGGCACGTAGGGCGCCGGCCAGCCGCTCTGCGCCAGCACCAGCCCGTTGCGGCCGGCGCTGCGGGCGATCGCCACCGCGACGTCGGGCAGCTGCAGCCGGTCGGCGAAGCTGGCGCCGAGGGCATGGTCGAGGTCGGTGTCGGCCAGCTGGTCCAGGCGAAGCAGGAAGGCACGGGCCTGGCCGGGATCGTTCCAGGCGACCAGCAGCGTGGCGGCGCGCGCCAGCTCCGACCCTGCGAAGCGGATCGCCTGGCCAGCCGGGATCGTGCAGCGCCGCCAGCCGGGCGGCCACCGCGCGCTCGTCGCCCGCGGCGAGCAGCCGGATCGCGGCCTGCCCGTAGAAGCTGGTCGGCCGCGACGCCGCCTGGGCGTAGGCCGCCCGTGCGGCGTCGGTGCTGCCGGCGTCGGACAACGCCCGGCCCAGCCAGTAGAAGCCGCGCGCGGCGGTGATCACCGCGTGCGAGGCGGTCAGGCTGGCGAAGTGCCGGGCGGCCTCGGGTGCCGCATGCAGGCGTCGCAGCAGGATCCAGCCGGAGAGGAAATCGGCACCCAGGCGAGCCGCCTGGTCGGTCTGCACCGTGTCCGACGCCAGGAACAACGCGTCGGCGTTCCGGCCGGCACCGAGCATGTCGCGCGCCAGCGCCTCCCGTTCGCTCCAGAACGCCGGCGCGCGCGCAGCCGGGGCGGCGGCCTCGGCGGCGCGTGCCGGTCCGCGCCACAACGCCAGCGCGGCGTCGAGCTGCTCGTGCCTGCGCTGCCAGCGTGTGAGGTCGAGCAGCC
>CAXTOE010000134.1:0-289 GCA_964245685.1 uncultured Acetobacteraceae bacterium
CGCCTGTTCGGCGCGGCTTGGCTCGAGGGCCTCGTCCTCGCGATCCTGCTGGGCGCCGCGCTGCGCACCTGCTGGACGCCGGCGGCACGCTGGCAACCCGGCATCGCGTTCAGCGCCAGGACGCTGCTGGAGATCGCCGTGGTGCTGCTCGGTGCCTCGGTCAGCGCGCGCACCGTGCTGCGGGCCGGTCCCGGGCTGCTCGTCGGCATCGGGTCGGTGGTGCTGCTGGCGATGGCCGTCAGCTACGGGATCGGCGGGCTGTTCCGGCTGCCGCACCGGATGGCCGTGC
>CAXTOE010000134.1:299-7058 GCA_964245685.1 uncultured Acetobacteraceae bacterium
CATCTGCGGCAACTCCGCCATCGCCGCCGTGGCCCCGGTCATCGGTGCCGACGGCGAGGAGGTGGCGGCCTCAATCGCCTTCACCGCCGTGTTCGGCGTCGTGCTGGTGCTCGGGCTGCCGCTCGCGGTGCCGCTGCTGCGGCTGAGCGGCCTGCAGTACGGCGTGCTCGCCGGCCTCACCGTCTACGCCGTGCCGCAGGTGCTGGCGGCGACGGCCCCGATCGGTGCGGTCGCGGTGCAGCTCGGCACGCTGGTCAAGCTGGTGCGGGTGCTGATGCTGGGACCGGTGGTGCTGGGCCTGTCCGTGCTGGGCCGCGGCGCGGCGCGCACGTCGGACCAGGCCGCGGCCACGGGCACGCCGCCGCTGCACAGGCTGGTCCCGTGGTTCATCCTCGGCTTCCTCGGGTTCGCCGCCGCCCGCTCGGCCGGCCTGGTGCCGCAGGTCGTGTTGCGGCCGGCGGCCGAGCTGGCGGGCCTGCTGACCATCGTCTCCATGGCGGCCCTCGGGCTCGGCACCGACCTGCGGGTGGCGGCACGCGCGGGCGGCCGCGTCACCTGCGTGGTGGTGCTGTCGCTGCTGGCGCTCGCCGTGATCAGCCTGGGGCTGATCCGACTGCTGGGCCTCGCCTGAACGATGCGGCCGGAACCCCTCGCGGCGGCCGGCGGTTTGCACGCCACCAGCGTGGAGGAAGCGCCCGTGTCGGAACCAACCCAGCCAGCACCGGACCTGATCGTGCGCTCCGCCAGCCCCTACAACGCCGAGCCGCCACTCGACCGGCTGCGGGCCCGCTTCGTCACCGCGCAACGCGACTTCTACGTGCGCAGCCACGGCGACATCCCGCGGCTGGACGCGGGGACGCATCGGCTGCGGGTGCAGGGGCTGGTCGCGACGCCGCTCGACCTGTCGATGGCGGAACTGCGCGAGCACTTCGTGCACCGCGTGGTGCCCGCGGTGCTGCAATGCGCCGGCAACCGCCGCGCCGACCTGCAGGGGGTGAGGCCGACCACCGGAGATCCCTGGGCAGCCGGCGCGATCGGCCACGCGGTGTGGACCGGCGTCGCCCTGGCCGACGTGCTGCGGGCGGCCGGAAGCCGGGAGGACGCGGCACTGCACGTCGCCCTCGACGCCTGCGACCAGGTGGCGGTGCCGGGCGAGGGGCGGTTCGCCTACGGCGTCTCGATCCCGCTCGCCAAGGCGATGTCGCCGGAGGTGCTGCTCGCCTTCGCGATGAACGGCGAGCCGCTGGCGCCAGAGCACGGCTTTCCGCTGCGCGCCGTCGTGCCCGGCCACGCCGGCGTGCGCAGCCCGAAATGGCTGAGCGCGATCACCGTGCAGGAGAAGCCCTCCAATAACCACATGCAGCAGCGCGACTACAAGCTGCTGCCGGCCGACATGACGGAGCGGACGGTCGACTGGGACAGGGGCCTGACCATCTACGAGATGCCGCTGAACGCCGCGATCTGCGAGCCGGCGGCGAACGCTGAGCTGCAGGCGGGGCCGCTGACCCTGCGCGGCTACGCCGTCGCCAGCGGCCGCCTGGTGGCGCGGGTCGATGTCTCAATCAATGGCGGGCGCAGCTGGATCCAAGCCGCGCTGCAGCAGGACCCGGACGCGCCCTGGAGCTGGAGTTTCTGGAGCGCCCGCCTGGAGTTGCCGCGCGGCGAGCACGAGTTGGCGGTGCGGGCCTGGGACTCCGCCGGGCAGACCCAGCCCGCACGCCCCGACGAGATCTGGAACTTCAAGGGCTACCTGAGTGCCGCCTGGCACCGGGTGCGGGTGTCGGCACGCTGAGCCAGGCCGGCGCCGGAAACGATCGGCGCCGCGCCCTCAATGTCGCCGCGGCCGCACGTGGCCGCGATGCTTCGTCGCGGCCGCAGCCGGCGTCACCGCCGGTGGTGCGGCGGGGTTCTCCTGCGTCTCCTTCAGGGCGTCGGTGCAGGCGCCCTCGCCGACGCCGAGCTGCACCGTCGGCAGAATCGCGAGCGGGAAGAACAGGACGCCGAGCGCGGTCGCGGCGCCGGCGCGGGCGACGACCTCGGCACCCGGCCGTATCACCGGGCTGCCGAGCTTGCCGGTGACGTCGATCGGCCCGGGCAGCGACGCCACGCTGAAATGCGACGAGCGAGTGGTCAGCGAGTAGTTCAGGGTCTGGTCGCGCAGGTTGACGTCGCCACGGCCGATGGTGCGCGCCTCGCTGGTCTGCAGCAGGAAGGTGCGCGCGGTCAGGATGCCGTCCTTGAGCGGCATGTCGGCGATCAGGCAGCGCAGGTTGGCGCGGTCGGGCAGTCCCATCGCGGAGAGCAGGGCGTTGCCGACCTCGAGCCCGGCGATGTCGTGGAGCAGGGCGCTGATGTCGCCGTCGCCGGACGCGATCAGCGTCAGCCCGCCGCTGCCACGGCCGAGCATGGTGGCGACCGAGTCGCCGGTCGTGGTCAGGTCGGCCTGGCCGCCGATCAGGCCCTGGCCGTGGAAGGCGTGCGTCGCCTGCATGATGCGCGAGAGGTCGACGTTGCGGAAGGTGACGTGCGCCTTGGTGCGCAGGTCATGCCCCGCCGGGTCGAGGTCGAAGTCAGACGCGATGGTGCCACGACCGATGTCGAAGTTGAGCGGATGCACCGCGATGCGCCCGTCCTGGATGGTGAAGGCGGCGACGATGTTGTCGAGCGGGATGTAGCGGCCCTCGATGCTGTCGCCCTTGTAGTGCAGCTGCACGTTGGCGATGCGCAGCTTCGGCAGGCTGAACGGCTGGTCGGGCAGGATGTCGCCGTTGCCCTTGGCCTTCTGGATCTCGTGCTTCTCTGCCGCATTGCCCGACTTGGCGTTGCCCGGGGTGCCCCCGATGAAGCCGGCGAGGTCGTTCAGGTCGACCTTGCGCGATACCAGGTCGGCCTTGATGTCGGGGACGGTGCCGTGGTCGTCGACGGCGATGCTGCCGCCGAGGTCGCTGGACCCGACCGTGCCGCGGAAATGGTCGAACACGATGCTGCGCTGCTTGTAGTCGAGGTTGCCGGTGACCTTGAACGGCGGCGTGTGCGGGATCGGCACGCCGGTCAGCGGCAGCAGCAGCGCCATGTCCGGGCCCTGGAACACCAGCTTCAGCCGGGCGCCGCCGAAGGTCAGTGGCTGGTCGACCTCGCCGGTCAGCGACACCCGGGTCTGTCCGTTGGCGAGGTGCAGGTCGATCGGATAGGGATGCACCCGATCCTCCAGCGTCAGCAGCGCGCCGCCGACGAAGCGCCCGGTGATCGGCGCGTGCGCGTAGGTGCCCTCGGCGGTCACCACGACGCGGCCGCCGTCGGCGTCCTTCTCGCCGGTGGTGTGCAGCAGCAGGTTCATGTCGGTCTTCAGTGCGGGATCCACCACGTGGACGTGCCCGTCGCGGATGCGCAGCAGCCCGAGCTTCGGCGGCGGGCTCGCGCTGCTCTTCGGCGAGGTGGTCCCGCTCTTGCTCGCGAACGACCAGCTGGCGGTGCCGTCGGGATGCGCCACCGCCTCGACCACCGGGTGGTCGATGTTGACCAGCGGGATGGTGATGATGCGGTGGCGGATATAGTCCAGCAGCTCGAAGCCGACCGACAGATGGTCGATGGTCGCGAACGGCGGATCGACCGGGAAGCCCGCCGGGTTCTCCACCCGGACGCTGTCGGCGGTGATCAGCGTCGTGCGTCCGAGGCGGACGTGCAGGTGCTGGATGGTGACCTTGCGGTTGAGCGCCGCCGATGCCTCGCGGTCGACGAGCGGGACGAACCAGTCCCAGCGCCAGAGCAGGACCAGGGCGATGATGGCGATCGCCACGATGCCGAGCACGAACGGCCAGCGGCGGCGCCGGGAGCGGGGGGTCTTGCCGGCTGCGGCAGGCGGCGGCGTCGTTCCGGACGCTGCTGAATCCAGGGCCAAGTCAGCAAACCTCCGGCGAGACTGTGACGATAGCGAAACTTAACGCCGCGGCGGCAGGTCGGGTTCCAAGAGCCGACAGGGCCGGCGCCGCCCTTGCAGATCTAGCAGCCGCGTCTCGTGCAGGCTAGGTCGTGCGGGCCCGGCGCCGCGCCGGCCTCGATCCGCCGCCGACGGAGCCGTCATGCGCCTGCGAACCATCCTGCTGCTCGCCCTGTTGTCTCCCTGCCTGCCGCGGGTCGCAGCGGCGCAAGCCTCATCGCCCGCGACGGCGCCGGCGTTCCTGTCGGAGGTCGAGGGCAAGCCGGCGCTGGACTGGGTGGGCGCGCAGAACCGCAGGACCTTCGGCGTGCTGCAGCGCGACTCCCGCTACAGCGGCTTCCATGCCGACGCGCTGGCCATCGCGCAGTCGCACGACCGGATCCCGATGCCGAGCGTGATCGCCGGCGCGGTGTACAATTTCTGGCAGGACGCGCAGCACCGGCGCGGGATCTGGCGCAGCGCCGACCTCGCCTCGTATCGCACCGCGTCGCCGCACTGGCGCACGGTGATCGATCTCGACGCGCTGTCGCTGTCCGAGCGGGCGAACTGGGTCTGGAAGGGTGCCGAGTGCGAGGAGCCGGCGGAGCGGCGCTGCCTGGTGATGCTGTCGGACGGCGGCGAGGATGCCACCACCGCGCGCGAGTTCGACCTGCCCTCCGGCCGCTTCGTCGCCGGCGGCTTCGTGCTGCCGCACTCCAAGCAGGAGGCGGCCTGGGAGGACCCGGACACGCTGCTGGTGGCGCGCGACTGGGGTGCCGGCGAGGCCGGCGGCAGCCTGACCGCGTCGGGCTATCCGTTCATCGTCAAGCGGCTGCATCGCGGCCAGCCACTCGACCAGGCGGTCCCGGTCGCGCGCGGGGTGCCCGCCGACGTCTCCGACTCGCCGGAGGTGCTGGTCGACGGCGACGGCCATCGCGCGGTGCTGATCCATCGCGGCGTCAGCTTCTTCGCCAACCAGTACCAGCTGGTGACGCCGCACGGCCTGCTGCCACTGCCGCTGCCGCCCAAGGCCACCGTCGTGGCACTGGTCGCGAACCGGCTGGTGGCCAAGCTCGACCAGCCCTGGCAGCCGACGGCGGGGCCCGCGATCGCCGCCGGCTGCCTGGCGGCACTCGACCTGGCGCGCCCCGACGCGGCGCCGCAGCTGGTGTTCGCGCCGAACCCGCGCCAGTCGGTCGAGGAGGAGGAGGTCGGCGCCACCCGCGGCGCGCTGGTGGCGGCGATCACCGACAACGTGCGCGGCCAGGGCTGGGTGTTCACGCCTGCCTCCCAGGGCGGCTGGAGCGCCCGGCGCCTGAAGCTGCCCGACGACGTGTCGGTGAGCCTGATCGACACCGGTCCGCTCGACGACCACGCGTTCCTGCAGGTCACCGGCTTCCTGACCCCGAGCCAGCTCTGGCTGGCCGACGCGCGCAGCGGCTCCGCAGCCGAGGTGAAGGCGCTGCCGGCGCAGTTCGACGCCTCCCGCCTCGTGGTCGAGCAGCTGGAGGCGACCTCGCCGGACGGCACCCGGATCCCGTACTTCCTGGTGCACCGCCGCGACCTGAAGCGCGACGGCGACAACCCGACCTTGCTGCCCGCCTATGGCGGCTTCGGCGTGGCGAGCACGCCGGTCTACTCCGGCGCCATCGGCCGGCTCTGGCTGGCCCGCGGCGGTGCCTACGCGCTCGCCAACATACGCGGCGGCGGCGAGTTCGGCCCGGCCTGGCACGAGGCCGGACGCAAGACGCAGCGCCAGCGCGTGTTCGACGACTTCGCGGCGGTGGGACGCGACCTGATCGCGCGACGCATCACCTCGCCGCGCCGGCTCGGCATACGCGGCCGCTCCAACGGCGGCCTGCTGATGGGCGTCGAGTTCACCCAGCATCCGGAGCTGTGGCGCGCCGTGATCATCGGCGTGCCGCTGCTCGACATGCTGCACTTCGAGACCATGGCGGCGGGCGCCTCGTGGGTGGACGAGTACGGCAGCGTCTCCAGGCCGGACGAGCGCGCCTTCCTGGCCCGCATCTCGCCGCTGCAGGCGCTGCGCGCGGGCGTTCGCTACCCGGAGCCGTTCCTGTTCACCTCGACCAAGGACGATCGCGTCGGCCCGGTGCATGCGCGCCGCTTCGCCTGGCGCATGACCCAGCTCGGGGTGTCTTTCCTCTACTACGAGGATACCGAGGGCGGACACGCCGGCACCGCCAACCTCGGCGAGATCGCGCACGAGCAGGCGCTGGAGGCGACCTACCTGACGCGCCGGCTGATGGACTAGGCGACGCGCGAGCGACGATGGAGGTTGCATGTCGGACCTCATGCTCACGACCTTCGATCGGGTTCCCGAGACGCCGCGCGGCTACGTGCGCGACATTCGTGTGCGCTGGGCCTTGGAAGAGGCCGGGTTGCCGTATCGCGTCGCGCGCGTGCCGTTTCGGGATCGTGCCGCCGGCCACTTCTCGTATCAGCCCTTCGGTCAAGTTCCTTGGCTGACCGACGGCGAGGTCTCGGTTTTCGAGAGTGGGGCGATCCTTCTCCATCCCGGCGAACGGAGCGACGTGCTGATGCCCGCTGCTCCGCGTGCGCGCAGTGCTGCCAACGAATGGCTGTTCGCAGCTCTCGACTCGGTCGAGATGGCGAGCCTCCCCTGGTCGTTGCTGGTCTTCTCGGGCGAGGCTCACGACACGTCGGCATGGAAGCTCTTCGACGGCTTTCTTCATCGGCATCGGCTCAACCACCTGGAGCCGTTGCTGGCGGGACGCGAGTGGCTGGCGGAGGTCTTCTCGGTTGCTGACATCGTCATGGCCGACGTGGGCTGCCGCGTCAACGACTGGTCGGCGGACTAC
>CAXTOE010000135.1:0-7030 GCA_964245685.1 uncultured Acetobacteraceae bacterium
TCATGCCGATAGCCTGCCTCGGTCTGCTTCCTCAGACCAAGCCGCTTCAACGTGATAATGCCTAGCCGCTTGATGTGGAAGTCGTCGTGCATCACGGCGTTCTGCACCCAGAACGTAGCAGGCTCGATGCCAAAATCATAAGAGAAGCTCCGAGGCGACCTCACGACCGTTCAAAGCCGTGTCGAAGGAAAGGAAGCGTCGGTGCAGCATCAGCGCTGCACCGATCGCCGGGCCGTTTTCACCCAGTCCCGAGACAGCGATCGTCGGCAGCTTCTGACTCGGCAGGAGATGCGAACGAACTGACTGCTCAACGGCCTGGCCGCAGTGTTTTAGAAGGACCGCAGCCGGGCCAGCGAGCACGAAACGTTCCGGGTCGAGGACGGCGGCCAGGATTGCTAGACCGCGGCCGAGCCGCTCGGCCCAAGTGGCGAGAGTCGTCATCGTAATCGAGTCGCCTTGCTCGACTGCCACGACAAAATCCCGAAGGTTCCGCTCCTTCCCACCGTGTCGACGGTGGTTCATGAGAAGGGTCTCAATGCCAACAAAACTTTCGAGCGATCCCGGAGGCGTCGATCCGGGCGTCTCATCACCCAATCCCAGAGGCAAATGACCGATCTCTCCGGCTGACCCGTGTCGACCTCGAACCAGTTCGCCATTGCAGACGATGCCGCCGCCCACGCCGACGTCGAGGAGTAGAAAGCAAGCGTCCCTAAGTGGTGTCACCGCGGCCTGGAACAGTTCGGCCAATGCGAATGCGTTGGCGTCGTTCTCGGCCATGATCGGCGCGAAGCCTTGCAGCCGCGCCTCAAGCAGGCTCGCCAAGGGCACATCGCGCCACCGGAGGAAGGGCGCGCGAATCACATTTCGCTCCTGAGCGATCAGCCCCGCGACGGCAACGCCGAGCGTCCGAACCCGCGCCGGATCGGTCCAGGGCCGCAGACGCTCGATCTCACTGGCCAGATGGTCCGCGACGTCCTCCGGGTCACAGCGCTCGGGATCGAAGGAGGTCTCGGTCCGGCAGACGATGGCGGCGCGAAGGTTCAAGCCGACAATCCGAATGCGGCCGACGCCGATTTCGGCGCCGAGGAACACGGCATGCGCTCCGTTCAGCTCGACGAGGCTGCCGGGGCGGCCGGCGCGCGTTTCGCCACCCGTCTTCGCATCGGTGGCGACGCCGTCCCTGACCAATCCGACCTGGCTGAGATTGGTCACCAAGTTGCCTGCGGTGGAACGGGTAAGCTGAAGCTCCCGTCCCAGGTCAGCGCGCGACAGCGGACCTCGCCGGAACAGCGCCTCCAGCAGACGGCGCTCGTTGAAGTGCCGGACGGCGGCAGGCATCGACATCATAGCGCCTCCGACTTCCACGTCTGCCGATCAGCAGCTCGTGAAGCCGCCGTCGATGGGCAGGTTGACGCCCGAGATCATCGAGGCACCATCGCCAAGCAGGAACACGATCGGCGCCGCGATCTCGTCCTCGGTGGCCCAGCGATGAAGAGGCA
Organism: uncultured Acetobacteraceae bacterium; assembly: GCA_964245685.1. Taxonomy (GTDB): domain Bacteria; phylum Pseudomonadota; class Alphaproteobacteria; order Acetobacterales; family Acetobacteraceae; genus Lichenicoccus. Next base: position 1,500 of record CAXTOE010000135.1, read on the forward strand.
TGTTGTTCAGGAACGGCTCGCCGATCTCCGGCCGTCCCCAGTAGAACGCGGACATCTCGGTCATGACGACGGTCGGATTAACGCTGTTTACGCGGATCCCGTAGCGACCGAGTTCAAGGGCGGAGACGCGCGTGATGCTGTCGAGCGCCGCCTTCGACGCTGCATAGGAGATGTGACCGGACAGCGCGACCAGCGCCGCCTGGCTCGACACGTTGACGATGGCCCCACCCTTTCCGAGCCGGATCATCGACTGCGAGGCATACTTCGTGATCAATAGCGCGCCGCGCGTGTTGATCGCGATTGCCTTGTCGAAGACGGCGATGTCCGTCTCCATCGGCGTCGCGATCTCGCCGCCAAACCCGCCGCAGTTCACCACGCCCCAGACGTCGATCCCTTCGATGGATCGGCGGACCTCCTCCTCCGAGGACAACTCGAAGCGGAGCGTTCGGCACCTGGTTTCGGAGGCCAGCTTAGCCAAGGCCGTTTCGGATCGGCCCGCTGCGATCACGTCGGCTCCTGCCGCGACAAGCTGACGGACGGTGGCGGCACCGATCCCGCCGCTAGCGCCTGTCACGAGAACGGTCTTCTCGTCTAGTCCCCACATCGTCCTGCCCTCCAAGATTACAGCGTTTCGACCCGTTGTCCCAGCCGACCGGCCAATTAGTTTGCTTATAAACCAAACATATTGTAAAGGCTAGTGGATCAGTGGCGAGAACCCTCCGCCGCCTGACCGGAGTTCGACAGGGTGTTCATTGGGATCGACCTCGGCACGTCCGCCGTCAAAACCATCCTGGTCGACGAGCGACAACGTGTGGTCGCCTCCGCCTTGGCGCCGCTTCGACCGGTCACACCGCGGCCGGGCTGGTCGGAGGACGATCCCGATAGCTGGTGGGACGCGGTCGACCAGACGATGCTGTCGTTGCGGACGGACTATCCGGCCTGGCTGGAGGGCGTGCAGGCGATCGGATTGTCGGGGCAGATGCATGCTTGCCTGCTGCTGGATGTACACGACCGAGCGGTTCGTCCGGCTATCCTCTGGAACGACGGGCGAGCCGCTGCCGAAGCCGCACGGCTGACGGTGGAGGCTCCCGATCTCGTCGGTCGCCTCGGCGTTCCGGCGGCGGCCGGGTTCACGGGGCCGAAGATCGCCTGGCTCAGACGCCACGAGCCGCACGTCCTGACACGCGCGGCGACGCTGCTGGGCGCCAAGGACCTGCTTCGGCTGCGGATGACCGGCGAACGGCTGACGGACCCGAGCGACGCGGCCGGGAGCTGGCTGCTGGATCAGGCGGCGCGAGAATGGTCACCCGACGCCGTCGCTGCCTGCGGGGTGTATCCGGATTGGCTGCCGCCGCTCGTTGAAGCGGATCGGGTCGCTGGACGGCTGCGGCCCACGGTTGCGGAGCGTTGGGGCCTCAGGACCGGCCTGCCGATCGCCTGCGGCGGCGGCGACGCAGCGGTGGGCGGGATCGGGATCGGAGCGATTGAGGCCGGCGACGGCTTCGTATCGCTCGGCACTTCGGCTCAAGTGTTCCTGGCCGACAACCGCTACACGCCCATCTCCGAGGGCTTCATCCACACGTTCTGCCATGCCACGGCGGAGCGCTGGTACTCGATGGCTGCCCTGTTGAACGGGGCGAGTTCCATAGCGGCAGCGGTGTCGTGGACTGGCGGCGGCGAAATCGGCGCGATGGTGGACCGGGTCGAGGCAGCCTATGCTGGGCCGAGTTCGCTGCTGGCACTGCCCTACCTCGTCGGAGAGCGAACGCCGCACGACGATCCATCGGCACGCGGCTGCCTCGTCGGGCTGACGTCGACGACGACACCGGAAGACATCCTGCTCGCGATGCTGGAAGGAGTCGCCTTCTCGCTGGCGGACGGCGTGGCAGCGCTCGCAAAGGCGCGGACGATGCCTATGCAGCTTGGATTGATCGGGGGCGGAGCGCGCTCGGACTTCTGGGCGGGGATGATCGCCAACGTGCTCGGGATCGAGCTGGTTCGTTACCGGGATGCGCAGCACGGGCCTGCGTTCGGCGCCGCGCGGCTGGCGCGGCTGGCGACCACCGGGGAACGTCTCGGCGCAGTGGCGGTGAAGCCGATGATCGATCGCGTGTTCGGGCCCGACACTCGCATCAACGCCGCATATGGACTGCGTCTGCAAGCCTTCAGGAACCTGTATAGCGCACTCGCTCCCGGATTCAGGCGAGGCGCGGCATGAGGATCGACGTAATCAATTAAGGGTAGGACATCATGCGCTTCACGAACAAGATCGTGCTGATCACCGGCGGCACCGGCGGTATCGGCCGGGAAACCGCGCGACGCTTCATGGATGAAGGTGCGACGGTGGCGGTCGCCGACATCTCGCGCGAGCGGGCGGAAGAGGTCGGCGAAGAACTCGGTGAGCGGGCGACCGGCTTCGAAGTCGATGTCACCAACACCGCCTCGATCCGTGCCCTCGTTGCCGACACTGTCGCGCGACTGGGACCGATCGACGTGCTGATCAACAATGCCGGCCTCTGGGACATGGAGCCGCTGCTGGAGGTGACGGAAGAGCGATACGATCGGCTGTTCGCGGTGAACGTTCGTGGCTTCTTCTTCACGTTGCAGGAAGTCGCGCGGCACATGGTCGGAACCGGGCGCCGCGGCGTGATCGTGAACACGGCGTCGCAGGCGGGGCGGCGGGGCGAGTCGGCATCATCCATCTATGCCGCGACCAAGGCGACGGTGATCAGCCTGTCGCAATCGGCGGCGCTGGCGCTGGTCGACAAGGGTATCCGCGTCAACGCCGTGGCTCCCGGAGTAGTCGACACGCCGATGTGGGCGAAGGTGGACGCGTTCTATGCCGAGCAGCTCGGTCTGCGTCCCGGCGAGAAGACCGAGCAGGTGCGATCGGCAATTCCATACGGGCGCCTCGCAAACCCACGTGAGATCGCGGCCGTCGCCGTGTTCCTGGCATCGGACGACGCCGAATACATCATCGGCCAGACGCTCAATGTAGATGGCGGCAACGTACTGAGTTGATGGGAAGAGGAGTGCTGCCAATGCTCAAGTTGTCCAACCAGACCTTGGACCGGCTTCCGCCGGAGGTTGCGGTGCCGGGCTACGACCGGAGCCACGTGTCCCCGGGGATCGTCCACATCGGCGTTGGCAATTTCCATCGGATGCATCAGGCGGTGTTCATCGACCGCTGTTTGCATCGTCCGGGCCAGGAGAGCTGGGGCATCGTCGGTGTCAGCCTCAGGCGTGGCGCGGGTGAGGAGGAGAAGGCGGAAGCGTTTCGGCGCCAGGACGGGCTCTACACGGTCACGGAGTTCGATCCTGGCGGAGATGACCAGACTCGGGTCATCGGTGCCATGATCGACTACGTTCATGCCCCGGAGGATCCGGAGCGTGTGCTGACCCTGCTTGCCAGGCCGGCGATCCGCATCGTGACGCTGACAATCACGGAGAAGACCTACAACATCGACGAGCGAACCGGGACAATCCGGATCGATGATCCCGAGATTGCCCGCGATCTTGCGGAGCGGGTTCCGAGGACGGTGTTCGGCATCCTGGCTGAGGCGCTGGCGCGGCGTCGCGCTGCCGGCGTGCCGCCCTTCACCGTTGTTTCATGCGACAACCTGCGTCATAACGGCGACACGACCCGCGTGGCGGTTGCCGGGTTCGCCCGGGTGCGTGACCCCGAATTGGCCGAGTGGATCGAGCGGGACGTCGCGTTTCCAAACGGCATGGTCGACCGTATCGCCCCAACGGTCACGCTGGAAGATCGACGACGGCTCAATGTGCGGAGCGGCGTTGACGACCTGATGCCGGCGATGGGTGAGAGCTTCATCCAATGGGTGATCGAGGATCGGTTTCCGGGCGGCCGTCCCGCACTCGACGCGGTTGGGGTCGAACTTCGGGACGATGTTGCGCTGTTTGAGGCGGCGAAAGGACGGATCCTGAACGCCGCGCACATGATGCTGGCTTATCCGGCTCTCCTGTGCGGCTATCGGATGGTTCACGAAGCCATGCGCGACGAAAGGCTGGCGGGGTTTCTAAGACGCTTCCTGCTGCGAGATGCGATCCCGCTGATCCAAGGACCGGGCGGTGTGGCGCTTCCAGATTATGCCGAGATCATTCTGGAGCGTTTCGCAAATCCAGCCGTTGGAGATCAGCTAATGCGGATCGCCCAGGACGGCGCCGCGAAGATCCCCGTGTTTCATCGGCGGACGATCGAGACGCTGCTGGAAACGGATGGGCTTTTGGCCCGCGAGGCATTCTTTCTGGCGAGTTTCGCGCGCTTTCTAGGCGGCCGGGACGACAGCGGACAAGCCTACGAGGTCGTTGAACCAACGTTGTCCGAGAAGGATCACGCGGAACTTCGCGCGGCGGATGGACTGGGCCTGTTGCGCACGTCGCTTTTTGCGGCCCTGCGGCTCGACCGTCATGACCGCTTCGTAGGCGCGTATCGAGAAGCAGCCTCCGCCATTGCCCGTGACGGCGTGAAGAGGTCGCTCGAGACGAACGATGCTCGCGATTGGTGAAGGGGCAGGTCGCACAAGCGACACAGGATTGTTTCCGCAAAGATGACCATCCCCAAGCGACACATTGAGGGAGTCCATTATGGGGTCGAACTCAGCGATAAGACGGTCAAGGTGTCGGGGCGGCCCACTTACATGCGCATCCCGCGCCGTTGCCCCTGTCGCTCGCTCTCCGCCTGACGCTGAGCCAAGTTGGCGCTGGCCCGCTCGCCTGCCTTCATGGCCCAGTGACCGCGAAGCTGTGTGACTTGGCCATCTGAGATGACGTGTTCCGGTTTCGATCCGTAAGGTCGCCCTCTTGGGTGCGAACAGGGGCGGAAGCGGATGCAACGGCTGTGGTCGGCGGACGAGTTGGGTGAGCGCTGGTCGCTGCTGCCGGAGGATCTGGCGCTGCTGGCTGGACGGGTTGACGCCGGCAAGCTTGGCTTCGCGGTCCAGCTCGCGTTCTGGCGCCAGCACGGCCGCTTTCCCGATGTGGAGGCGGACGTGGCACCCGCCGTGGTCGCGCACCTTGCCGCACAGATCGGGGCGAGTGCCGACGCGCTGGATGGCTACGCCTGGGCCGGCCGCAGCGGGCGCCGGCACCGGGTGGCCATAATCGACCACCTCGCGGTCACCGCATTCGACGAGGCGGCCGAAGTCCGGTTTCGCCGCTGGCTGGCCGACGACGCGCTGCCGCGTGAGTTCGCGGCAGCGGCCCTAGACGAGGAGCTGAGCGCCTGGTTCGCCCGCAGCCGCGTCACCCGCCCGGGCGCCTACCGCCTTGGTCGTATTCTGCACTCTGCCCAGGCCGCACACGACGACGCGGCGCTGCAGCGGGTGGCCGACCGCCTGGACGCCGGGATGCGCGAGCGGCTCGGCGCCCTGCTAGCCGACGATGGCGACGGGCATTGGCAAGTTGTTGCTCACTGGCCGGAGCGAAGCGGCTGGGCGATGCTATCTTGATGACGTCGGAGCCCGAGACCTACCCCGGCTACCGCTTTCCGGCGGAGATCATCAGCCATGCGG
>CAXTOE010000136.1:0-3362 GCA_964245685.1 uncultured Acetobacteraceae bacterium
ATGGCGGTGCAATGTGGCAGTGTGAGCGTGTTTCGGCTGCTGGTGGAGCGCGGCGTTCCGGACCAGGCCTGGGTGACGCGGCGCGCGGGGCGGCCCTGCATGTGCGGCCCGTCGCTGCACCGGCTGGCGCGGCTGACTGTCTCGGAGGGGGCGCGCAGCCCGCGCATCGTGCCGTGGGCGGCCTTCGCAGGCGTGAGCGAGCCATGAGATGGCCGCCGGGCAAACAGGTGAAGCAGTAACCATGCGGACGATCCGAACAGCAAAAAACGAGGAAGCCTTCCTTGAGGCGTTGCGTGCCTGCGGCAGCGTCACCAGCGCCTGCGAGCATGCCGGCATCGGGCGCACGGCGGTCTATGCGTGGCGCGATGAGGATGAAGCGTTCGCGAAGGCCTGGAGCGCCGCGCAGGAGATCGGGACTGATGGCCTGGAGGATGAGGCGCTGCGCCGCGCCTATGAAGGCACCACCCGACCGGTCTTCTATGAGGGTGTCGAGTGCGGTCGGATCCGGGAATACAGCGACACCCTGATGATCTTCATGCTCAAGGCGCGGCGCCCTGAGAAGTTCAAAGACCGGGCGCAGCTGAGCGGCGATCCGAACGCGCCGCTGCAGCTCGGCTACGTGGTCATCCCAGGCAAGGCCCAGGGGGAGGCGCAATGAGCCCCGAAGAAGCCTTCGCCGCACTCACCCCCGAGCAGCAGAGGGTGGCGCTGGAGCGGGTGAACCGGGCCAAGGGCATCGCTAGCGCCCTGGCCAGGACGCTTTCCGAGCATGGTGCCGCACAGGAGCTGCCGACCGTCGCCACGGCGATGGTGCTGCTTTTGAGCAAGGTCGCCGGCATGACGGAGGATCCCGCCGGGATGCTCGACCTGGTCATGACCATGGCTACCGCGCAGGTTCAAGCTGATCAGGCCGATCGCGCACGGCAGGCGCTGCATTGAGCCAGGCCCTCGACCGTCCGGTGCTGTGGCGCCCCTCGGCACGGCAGGAGCTGTTCCTGTCGGCACCGGAGGACGAGGTGCTGTACGGCGGCAGTAGTGGTGGCGGCAAGACCGACAGCCTCACCATTGACGCCCTTGGATTGCATCAGAACGCCATTTCCGTGCCGCGCTACAGAGCGATCCTGATCCGCCGCACGTTCACCGAGATGACTGACCTGATCGACCGGACCAAGAGCCTCTATCCGGTGATCGTTCCGGGTGCGGTCTATCGAGAGCAGGCGAAGCAATGGCAGTTCCCATCGGGCGCGAAGGTTATATTCGCCTCTATTGAGCGTGAGGACGATACTCAGAAGTATCAGGGCCAGGAATATCAGTATTGCTGCGGTGCAGGAACGCCTGTTCTGATGGCTGATGGCGCATATCGTGCGATCGAGACCATTCAAGCCGGCGACTTTGTGCAAACCCTGGAAGGGCCGCGCGCTGTCACGGCGACACCTCCGAGCCGTCGGATGGCGCTGCTTGCGGTGACGGCGGCGGGGCTGACGACGCTTGTTGGCGCTGAGCACGTAGCTTTGACATGTAATGGCTGGGCGTCCCTGTCGGAGCCGATACCCAAGCGAAGCCACCCTGAGCGCAGATCTTGCGAATGCGCCACTGCGTCATCCGAAGCTCTGCCGCTGCCTGAATGGTCCCCATCAACGGGTCCTGCGCGAAGGCCCGCACACGTTCCACCAACTGCGCATCGTACTGACCGCCCGGAGACTTGCGGCGGCGCAGCAGGGGATAGAAGCGGTTGTGTAGCGTCTGAACACTCACGCCAAGCAGCGTCGCCGCCTCGGCGGTGGTCCGTCCCTCTAGTGCTTTACGCACCCGCTCATCCGTCAGAGGTGCTTGCTGGGCTTTACGACTGGCGTCGGCATGATGCTGACCATGCGCATGCAGCGACATCAGCTCCAAGTTCTCCGGGCGGTTGTCGTTCCGCATTCCGTTCTTGTGATGCACCACCTCATCGCGATCAAGCAGTCGGCCAATCATGCCTTCCATCACGAGGCGATGCTGCGCCACCATGCTTGACACGTCACGCATCGGATGATCTGGGCAATACTCTCGAATATAGCCGTAGACAGTCATTATGGTGGCCCCACCCCTATACGAAGGATGTCCGTTCTTCCCGCGCGCGCGTCCTCCACGCCGAAGCTGATATCTGCCCAGCGGGTGAGGGTGAGGTGTTTGATCTTCGGATTGCATCGGCTGCCCACTACATCACGTTCGGTGGAATGATATCACGCAACTGCGGTTTTGAAGAGCTAACGAACTACCCTACTTCGTATGCTTGGGATTTTATGCGCACCAGACTGCGCGGAACCCACCTCAAGCTCTACATGCGAGCGACCTGTAACCCGGGCGGCGTGGGCGGCAAGTGGGTGCAGGCCCGATGGCGCATCCCCGATGACGGCTCTGCGGTGAGCCATACCGTTAGCGTAACGGTTCCCGGAACGAAGGGTGAACCGGATCGGACAACCGAGGTGCGCCTGCGCTTCATTCCCGCCCGCGTCTCGGACAACCCGCACATCTCGGCGAGCTACGCCGCCAACCTGATGCGCCTGCCCGACCAGCAGCGCCGTGCCCTGCTCGACGGTCGCTGGGACGTGTATGACGTGCCGGGCGCGATCTACGCCGCCGAGCTCGGCGCGATGCGCGACCAGGGCCGCATCTCGCGCGTGCCCTACGATCCGGCGAGCCCGGTCTATACGGCGTGGGACCTTGGCATCGGCGACAGCACCTCGATCTGGTTCCTGCAGCTGGTCGGGCGCGAGGTACATCTGATCAGCTTCTACGAGGCGTCCGGCGAGGGGCTGGGGCACTTCGCGGGCCTGATCGCCGACAAGCGCGACCGGCTCGGTTGGCGCTTCGCCCGCCACTACCTGCCGCACGACGTGCAGGCGCGCGAGCTGATGACCGGGGCCAAGACGCGGCAGGCCTTCCTGATCGAGCAGAAGATCGGCCCCGTCGTCGTGGTCAAGCGCGGTGAGGTGGAGGACGGCATCCACGCGGTGCGCATGCTGCTGCCGCGCGCCTGGATCGACGCGGAGGGCTGCCGCGACGGCATCGACGCGCTGACCAACTACCGGCGCGCCTACAACAGCATGATGGGGCAGTTCCAGGCGGCACCCGTGCATGATAGCTGGAGCCACGGCTGCGACGCGCTGCGCTGCCTGGCGATGGGGCTGACGGCGGAACGGACGGTGGCGCCGAGCCGGCCGCGCGAGCACGTGCCGATGGGGCCTGGTTCATGGATGGGGCGATGATGGACAATTTGCAGAACACGATCACCAGCTACAACGAAGCGGTCTTGCGGGTGGCGATGCCTTCGCGGATCAGAAAGCTACCGATCTCGGACCGTGGGTTCCCAGTGCGATGGT
>CAXTOE010000136.1:3372-5218 GCA_964245685.1 uncultured Acetobacteraceae bacterium
ACTTCCGGGTGATCGACGTCTCGAAGATCGCACGGGCGCACAACCGTAAGCTCTGCTGGGTGTGCGGGGATCCGATGGGTCGCTACAAAGCGATGACGCTTGGTCCGATGTGCGCGATCAACCGCACGATCTCTGAGCCGCCGTCACATCGCGAATGTGCCATCTTCTCGGCCCTGGCCTGCCCGTTTCTGGCAAACCCGCGCACCAAGCGCCGAGAGGCTGGTCTGCCTGAGGAGGCCGTCGCGCCGGCCGGCGTCGGCATCAAGCGCAATCCGGGCGCCGTAGCCGTGTGGATCACCGAAGGTTATCAGCCGTTCAAGGTACCAGGCGGCGGAACGCTGTTCACGTTCGACGACCCATTGGAGGTGTTGTGGTTCGCGCAGGGCCGGACAGCAACCCGTGATGAGGTCGAGGCCTCGATCAACAGTGGCCTACCGCTGCTGGAAGAAGAGGCCATAAAAGAGGGGTCGCAGGCGCAGGCGGCTCTCAGACGCATGACTGCCGAGGCCATGCAATATCTGCCGGCCGCCTGATGGCCCGTAAGAAACCCTCCGCCACCGACATCCCCGAAGTCGTCGACGAAGCGCACAAGCGCTTCACGGAGGTTGAAACCTACGAAAGCGCCTCGCGCGCCAATGCCGCCGACGACCTGAGGTTCGTCGAGGGCGACAGCTACAACAACTGGCAGTGGCCGGACGGGGTGCTGAAGGGCCGAACCGGCACCGGGGCTAGCACGCGGCCGACGCTGACCATCAACAAGACCAAGCAGCACGTGCTGCAGATCATCAACGACGCCCAGCAGCAGGCGATGGGCATCAAGGTCAACGCGACCGGCTTCGGATCGACCACCGACGCCGCCGACGCCATCGAGGGCATCATCCGGCACGTCGAATACAGCTCGAATGCGAGCCAGAACGCCTACCGCAACGCGATCAGCGGCCAGGTCAAGCAGGGTATCGGCTGGATCCACATCACGTCCGACTACATGCCGGGCCGCAGCTTCGACCAGGAAATCCGGATCAAGAGCGTTCCGGACCCGATGAGCGTCTATTCCGACCCGGCCTGCCGCGAGCCGGATCATTCCGACATGCGCTGGGCGATGCTGGTCGAGGATCTGCCGCGCGAGGAGTTTGACGCGCTGTATCCGCAGCATGCCGACCTGCACGGGGTGCAGAGCTTCGGCGACGGCACCCAGCAGGCGGCGAAATCGACCTGGTCGACCAAGGGGATGGTCCGCGTCGCGCGCTACTACCGCCGCAGCGAGGAGCGCGAGACCATCTGGGCGGTCCCGGCGAACCTGGCGCAGCCGCCCGGCGCCCCGCCGCCCGCGGTGGCCGGCGGCACCAAGATCGTTGCGGAAAGCAGCCTCTCCGACGAGGTGCTGGAGCTGGCACGGCTTGCCAAATGGCCGACAAGGGACGTGCAGAAGCCAAAGGTCGAGTGGTTCGTGATCGCCGGCAGCGAGCTTCTCGATCAGGGCGTCACCGTGTTCGACCACATCCCGCTGGTGCCGTTCATCGGCGAGGAGACGGTGATCGACGGTGCCCTCGATCGCAAGGGCCATGTCCGGTCGCTGATCGATCCGCAGCGCATGTACAACTATTCCGCATCGCGCTACGTGGAATACGTGGCCCTGCAGAGCCGCTCGCCCTGGATCGGCGACGTGCGGGTGTTCGAGGGGCATACGAAGGAGTGGGAGGCCGCCAACAGCGCCAATCCGCCGGCCTTCCTGCCCTACAAGCGCGATCCGGTCACGCTGGCCCGGCCGTGGGCGATCCCCGGCACCCCCGGCATGCAGCACCGGATCGGTGGCATCGAGAAGGCCAAGGACACCGGCAACGTGTCG
>CAXTOE010000136.1:5228-7014 GCA_964245685.1 uncultured Acetobacteraceae bacterium
GCCGCCGACGCGCATCGAGCCGCCCAGCGTCGATGCGGCCTCGATCCAGGGCATGGTGCAGGCCGACCAGCAGATGCAGATGGTGTCCGGCCAGTACGAGGCCACCATGGGCCAGCCGGGGAACGAGAAGTCGGGCGTCGCGATCCAGCAGCGGCAGCGCCAGTCCGACCGCGCGACCTACCACTTCACCGACAACCAGGGTGCCGCGCTGCGTCTCGCCGGCAAGATCATCATCAGCGCCATTCCGCGCGTCTATGACAAGCAGCGCGCGGTGCAGATCCTCAACCCGGACGGCACCCGGGACGGCGTGATCGTCGATCCGGGCCTGCAGGGCGCCGACGGGGCGCCGATCGCGCACAAGATGGAGCAGCCGCCGATGGTGTCGGCCCCGCCCGCGCCCGGTGCTCCCCGGGCCGGGCCCGGCGGCGCTCCACCGCCCATGGTCCCGGCACCGGACCCGAACGACCCCAACTCGCCGCTGAAGCCGATCCTGGCGGTCAACCCGACCGTCGGCACCTATGACGTCGAGGCCGATGTCGGGCCGGCCTACGCGACGCGGCGGCAGGACGCGTTCAACGCCATGAGCCAGATCCTGATGAGCAACGAGAGCCTGGTGCCGGTGATCGGCGATATGCTGTTCCAGGCCGCCGACTTCCCGATGGCCGACGAGATCGCCGAGCGGATGCGTCGCATGGTGCCTCCGCAGGCGCTGGGCGACGGCGACCCGCAGAGCAAGGCGCTGCAGGGCCAGCTCGCGGCGATGCAGACTCACCTGCAGGCGGCGATCGAGGAGCTCGCGAAGGTGAAGGCCGAACGCGCCATCGAGCAGCAGGAGGCCGACGCCAAGACGGCGGCCAACAAGATCGCGCAGTACAAGGCGGAGACGGACCGCCTGTCGGCGCTGGGCACGATCGATCCGGCGGCGATGATCCCGGTGATCCGCTCCACCGTGGCGGCGACCATGGCTGATCGCGGCATCGGCGGTCCGGTGCAGATCGCCCATCCGCACGATCCGTCGCTCGCCGGCACCATGGCGCCGGGTCTGGGCTTGCAGCCGATCCCGCGCACCAATCCGCCCGGTGGACCGGTCGCGGGCGTTCCAGGAGGTGGGCAGTGAAGGCGAGGGTGCCGTTCAGGGCACGGAGAGTGCCAGTGCAGGATGACCTGCGGCTCATCGCCGACGCATTCCGCCAGGAGTTCGAGGAGAATCAAGCCATCGATGCGGGTCATGGCGTGCTTCCTGCGCATTTGTCGGCGAGGATAGAGGCGACCCGCATACCTGCTCGTGAAGTTGCGAAGGACCCATGTCGGAGTTTCGCCGAAGTCCCCGATGGTGTGCTTCAGCTTGGAATTGACGTCCGCACGTCACGAACCGGGAGCGTCACGTTTCGAACCGAGAGCGTTAAGATAAGTTGCGGCTTGGCGGCGCACGGATTGATCGGTTCGATAGCCGAACACTGTCATCGGGCGGGGGCAAAGGCTGTTCGCTTCTACCGATTGCCAGCGGCTAGGACAGACTGCCTGCTCGCTGATGATCCCATCCCGCTCCGCGTGCGCCGCATAGGCTTTGAGCCGGACACCTACATCATGGAAGTGATGATCGAACCGTTGGCGGGAGGCGGGCAATGACGAGCGAGCGGCGGTCCGAAATCGTCAAGTGCTTGCGGTCGCAAGCCGAGAGTTGCTTGCGGGACGGGAATGCCGGGCTTTGGTCCAACTTTGACGCAGCCGCAGATGAAATCGAGGGCGGCGGCGGCGATAACGAGCCCATGACAGAGCATAGGGC